>CAIQPA010000373.1 GCA_903873545.1 uncultured delta proteobacterium | reverse complement strand
CGGGTGGTGTCGACGATGAGCACGGGCGCATCGGTGTAGCTGGCAAAGTAGGAGCGGTAGCGCAGGTCGAGCTCGGCCAGGTAGTCGGCCGTGATGGAGCGCTCGTAGTCGCGGCCGCGCGCGGCGATGCGTTCCATCAACACCTCGACGGGGGCAGTCAGATAGAGGACGAGGTCGGGCTTGGGCACCTGCCGCGCCAGGATCTCGTAGACGCGAGAGAAGAGGGCGAACTCGTCGCTCGAGAGGGTGAGGCCGGCGAAGAGACGACACTTCTCAAACAGGTAGTCGCTCACCGAGTGGCGCTGCAGCAGGTCTTCCTGGGCGAAGAGCTCCTGCTGGTTGAAGCGGCTGAGCAGGAAGAACATCTCGGTCGAGAGGGCGTAGCGGGCCTGGTCTTGGTAGAAGTCGCGGAGGAAGGGGTTCTCCTCAAAGACCTCGAAGACGGTGCGGGCGCCGAGCCTGCTGGAGAGGGCCTCGATGAGGGTCGTCTTGCCAACGCCGATGACACCTTCGGCGACCATGAAGCGTGGCAGTTGGGGCAGCTCAGACATGCAGAAAACCGGCGTAGACAGCGGCAGAGAGCGAACACGATGCGCTGCAGTTGCGCACCGCGATCGGTCGACTTATCTCATACGGAAGGTCATGCAATCGGTCTAGTGCCGATGACCTGTCGGGGTTCACCGCCTCGGCTCCCGGAGCATGTGCTCCACACCTCTTGAGGAGCGAAGGCGCGCTCTCAACGAGTGCGGGTAGGGATCCCGCAAACCAAACCCCGCCATGTTAAGGAGGTGATCCCGTGTCTGATTCTTCTTGTTGTCTTTGTCTGACCGGTGAGGTGATGTCTTTCAATCGAGGTCGCGTCTAAACGCGGTCCGCTCCGTGGCTCGACGGCCGGTGTGATGACACCGGCGGAAGGCCGCGAAACGCGATGCTCGATCGAGAGATCCCAGACATCGCCGCCCCTGTGCAGCATCGGAGATTGGTTGGCCCGATAGGTCCGCGAGCCCGCTGCACAGGGGTTCTTTGTTTTTGCCTGTTGCTCAGCCCTCTTTCGCAGCGCCGCGCGCCGCCCGCTCCACCGCGCGGAGGCGGCGGGCATGGGCCGCCTCGAGCCGCTTCGCCTTGCGGATGCCGGCCTCCTCGTAGCGCTCATGCTCCACGTCGGTGACCGGCGCGATGGGCGGCACCGGTCGGGCCTTCCCCGCTGCATCGATGGCCACAAAGGTGAGATAGGCGCGCGCCGCATGCACCCGCTCTCCTGCGGTTGGCACCTCGCGCTCCACACGGACGCCAACCTCCATGGAGCTGCGCCCGGCGAAGTTCACCTGTGCCGTAAGGCTGACCACATCACCCACCTGGATGGGGGCATCGAAGTCGAGCTGGTCCATGGAGGCCGTGACGACCCAGCCGCGCGAATGGCGCTGCGCAGCGATGGCGGCGCAGATGTCGATCCAGGCCATCAGCGTGCCGCCGAACATGGTGCCGACCGCGTTGGCGTGCGAGGGCAAGACCAGCTCGGTCATGGAGACGCGCGAGTCGGAGGGCGGGCGGGGGGTGAGATCGGGCGAAGCGGGCGAGGTCATGGTTTTCCCGGCGGCGATGTTTGACCCGTTGAGGCGGCCATCGTAGGTGCGGGCCTCGTTCGGAGCGTTGGGCGTGAGGTGGCGATGTACGAGCGCGAGTTGGAGATTGCAACGCAGCTGGCGTTGCGGGCAGGAGCCGAGGCGGTCGCGGCATCGCAGGGCCGGTTTGCGGTGGAGGAGAAGGGGCCGGGCGACCTTGTGACCAGCGTCGACAAGGCGCTGAACACGCTCATCGTCGCGGCGCTCTCAGAGGCCTTCCCCGACGACGCCATCGTCGCCGAAGAGTCGGCCGACAACAGCGCCCGCGCGCGACGCATCTGGTTCGTCGACCCCATCGATGGGACGAAGGACTTTGTGAACGGCACAGGCCAATGGTCGGTCATGATCGGGCTTGCCGTGGAGGGGCGCCCGGTCGTCGGCGTGGTCTATCACGCCATTCCGGATCGGCTCTATGCGGCCGCCCTGCCCGGCGCGGCGACGCTCACGATCGGCGGACAGAGCGAGGTCATCCGCTGCTCGCCACGGCGGGACGCCGGGGAGCTCATCGCCGTCCGCTCCGCCAACCACCCCGATCGCTTTGCGGGGCGCCTGGACCTCCATGTTGGCGTAACGACCGGCTACGCGCACGGCTCGCTCGGCTGCAAGCTGGTGCAGATCGCCGAAGGTCGCGGCGACCTCTACGGCAACGGCTCCGGCAAGGTCTCGCTCTGGGACACCTGCGCGGGCGAGGCCATCCTCATCGCCGCTGGCGGAAGGCTGGTCACGGCGCGGGGCGAGGCCATCGATTACAACAGCGCGGCGACGGGCATCACGGTGCCCTTCCTCGCCTTCAACGAGCCCGGGCATCCCGCCTGGATGGAGGGTCTGCATGAGCTACTTTGAGCTGCATCTGTTTGTCTGCTGCAACGAGCGGGCCTCGGGCGACCCGAAGGGGAGCTGCGGCGCGGCGCATGGCGAGGCCGTTCGGCTCCGGTTCGCCGAGGCGCTCAAGGCGCATGGGCTCTCCGGAAAGATGCGGGCCAACAAGTCGGGCTGCCTGCACCGGTGCTCCGAAGGCCCCGCCGTGGTCATCTACCCTGAAGGGGTCTGGTACCGGGTGGCGGAGGTGGAGCGCGACGTGGACGAGATCGTCCGGGAGCACATCGTAGGTGGCGGCCGCGTGGAGCGGCTGCTCCTTCCCGAGCGCGGGGCGCGCTAGCCCAGCATGACCTCGATGGCCAGCTTGCGCATGCAGTGGTTGCTGGCCATGGAGCTGCCGTAACCGCCGGCGTTGAGCATCACGAGCACATCGCCCTCTTCGACCTTGGGGAAGGCCGCGTCGGAGTGGAAGTTGTCGATGACCTCGTTGATGTTGCCGACCACGACGAAGCGGGGGCTGGCATCATCGGCGAGTCCGCGCGAGGCGTGGACCATCTCCTGGGCGAAGCCGTAGTGAGCGGCCTGCGGGTTGGAGTTGAAGCCGACGTTGAGGCCGACGAAGGTTACTCCGCCCTTCTCCTCGACCATGGTCACCCGTGCGGCGAGGATGGCGGTGTCGTTGACGAGGTAGTCGCCGGGCTCGCAGCAGATCTCCACGTGGTCGCCGAGGAGCGTACCGACGCGCTCGGCGATGTTGCCGGCGTAGAGGTCGAGATCGACGGGCTCATCCTCGTCGCTGTGGCAGACGCCGATGCCGCCGCCCACGTTGACGTAGCGGAGCTCGGGGAGGCAGCTGGCGAAGGAGCAGAGGCGATCGACGGCGCGGAGGAAGGTCTCGAGGCCGTGCGCGAGCCAGCCAGAGCCAACATGCATGTGCACGCCCTCGACGATGAGGCCATACTGCGCGGCGACCTGGAGGGCCTCCTGGAAGCGGTCCTCGTAGATGCCGAACTTGGTCGGCTTGCCGCCGGCGTAGGTGAGCTGCG
>CAIQPA010000372.1 GCA_903873545.1 uncultured delta proteobacterium | reverse complement strand
GGCCATCTTCAAGTGGCTCGAGCCCGAAGACCTGCTCAAGTTCGGCATCATCCCCGAGCTGATCGGCCGGCTCCCGCTCGTCACCACGCTGACGGCCCTCGACGAAGAGGCGCTCGTTCGCGTGCTCACCGAGCCCCGCAACGCCATCGCCAAGCAGTACCAACGGCTGCTCGGCATGGATGGCGTGACGCTCACCTTCGAGCCCGATGCGCTCCGCGAGGTCGCCAAGCAGGCCATCTCGCAGAAGACGGGCGCGCGGGGGTTGCGTTCCATCCTCGAGAGAGCCATGCTTTCTGTCATGTTCGATGCGCCCGACGAGACCGACCTCGCCGAGATTGTGATGACCGTTGAGACCATTCGAGACGGCGCTCCGCCCACCCGCATCGCCCGCTCCAGCAGGGCGTCGGCCTGATTTTCAACCTCAAACAGTGATTCTGCATGTTCTCGCAGCGAGATGACGACGGCAACATGACCGGGCTGCGGCTCAAGCGGCTGCCGCTGCTTCCCCTCCGCGACATCATCGTCTTCCCCCACATGGTGGTCCCCCTCTTCGTAGGGCGCGACAAGTCCATTCAGGCGCTGGAAGCCGCCAACCGCTCGGGCTCCAAGGAGATCCTGCTCTCGGCTCAGAAGCGGGCCAAGACCAACGACCCCAAGGCCGAAGACATCTTCGAGGTCGGCACCGTCGGCACCATCGTGCAGATGCTCCGGCTCCCCGATGGCACCGTGAAGGTGCTGGTCGAGGGCAAGCGCCGCGCCCGCATCGAGCATGTGCACGGCACCGACCCCTACTTCGACGTCGATGTCGCCGAGGTGCGCGAGAGCCTGGAGTACAACCAGGAGGTCGAGGCACTGATGCGGGCTGTTCGCTCCATCTTCGACGCCTACGTGCAGATCAACAAGCGCATCCCGCCGGAGATTGTCTCCACGGTTGCCGCCATCGACGACCCGGCCCGCCTGGCCGACACCATCGTCGCCCACCTCTCGCTCAAGCTCAACGACAAGCAGCGGGTGCTCGAGACCATCGACCCCGCAGAGCGGCTCGAGTGTCTGCAGGAGCTGATGCAGGGCGAAATCGAGATTCTGCAGGTGGAGCGCAAAATCCGCTCCCGCGTGAAGAAGCAGATGGAGCGCACCCACCGCGACCCCGCCGTCAAAGACGAGATGGACCAGGTCATGCGCGAGATGGGCTCCGACAAAGACGAGTTCAAGAGCGAGCTCGAGGAGATCGAGGAGCGCATCAAGACCAAGCGGCTCTCCAAGGAGGCCGAGGGCAAGGTCAAGCGCGAGCTGAAGAAGCTCAAGATGATGAGCCCGATGAGCGCCGAGGCGACTGTCATTCGCAACTACATCGACTGGGTGCTGGGCATCCCGTGGGATGAGCGGAGCGAAGTGCTGGTTGACCTCGCTGCGGCAGAGGCGACGCTCGATGCCGACCACCACGGCCTCAAGAAGCCCAAGGAGCGCATCCTTGAGTATCTCGCGGTGACCAAGCTGGTGGAGCACCTCCGCGGCCCCATCCTCTGCCTCGTGGGCCCGCCCGGCGTGGGCAAGACCTCGCTGGCGCGCAGCATCGCCAAGAGCACCAACCGCAAGTTCGTCCGGCTGTCGCTGGGCGGCGTGCGCGACGAGGCCGAGATTCGCGGCCACCGTCGCACCTACATCGGCGCGCTCCCCGGCAAGATCATCCAGGCGCTCAAGAAGGCCGGCGCGGTCAACCCGGTCGTCCTACTGGACGAGATCGACAAGATGTCGAACGACTTCCGCGGCGACCCCTCCAGCGCGCTCCTCGAGGTCCTCGACCCCGAGCAGAACGCCACCTTCAACGACCACTACCTCGACCTCGACATCGACCTCTCCGAGGCGATGTTCATCACCACGGCCAACAACATCTCGCAGATCCCGCTGCCGCTCCGCGACCGCATGGAGATCATCGAGATCTCGGGCTACACCGAGCAGGAGAAGCTGGCCATCGCCCGCGCCCACCTCGTGGAGAAGCAGCGGCGCGAGAACGGTCTGGCAGAGGTCGATGTGACCATCTCCGACGAGGCCGTGAAGACGGTCATCTCTCACTACACGCGGGAGGCCGGCGTGCGCGGACTGGAGCGCGAAATCGCTGCCATCTGCCGCAAGGTGGCCCTCGATGTGGTCAAGCGGGGCAAGGGCGAGCGCTACCTCATCGGTCGCGCCGAGGTCATCCGCTACCTCGGCCCCATCAAGTTCAAGGATGATCGGCCCGAGAAGGCCGACGCGGTCGGCATCACCAACGGCCTCGCCTGGACCATGTATGGCGGCGTGCTGCTCACCGCAGAGGCGACCATCATGGCCGGCGCCGGCAAGCTGACCATCACGGGCAAGCTCGGCGATGTGATGCAGGAGTCGGCACAGGCGGCCATGAGCTATGTTCGCGCCCGCGCCATCAACCTCGGCCTCAACCCGAGTTTCTACCAGAAGATTGATATCCACGTTCACTTCCCGGAAGGCGCCTCGCCCAAGGATGGCCCGTCGGCCGGCATCACCATGGTGACCAGCCTGGTGTCGGCGCTCACCCGCATTCCGGTGCGGTCGGATGTGGCGATGACGGGCGAGGTGACGCTGCGGGGCAGGGTGCTGCCGATTGGCGGCGTGAAGGAGAAGCTGCTGGCTGCCCATCGGGCCGGCATGCGGACGGTCATCATCCCCAAAGAGAACGCCAAGGACCTGCACGAGGTGCCGCGCTCGGTGCGTCGCGCGCTCAAGATTATCCCGGTGGAGCATGTGGACGAGGTGCTTCGCATCGCGTTGGTGCTCGACCAGCCCGAGGCCTTCTACCAGCGGCTCAAGCAGCCGGTTCTTCCGCCCGATGTGCGGCTCCTGGAGCCCACCCGGGTAGAGACGGTGAAGGTCGATGACGAGGAGCACCACGCCCCGCCGGTCCCGAACTAGGCGGGTGCGTTGACAGCGGACGGCAGGCTCTACTAGCGCCGTTCGCGGACTGAGGGCGCATAGCTCAGTGGCAGAGCGCCTGCTTTACACGCAGGTGGTCGCTGGTTCAATCCCGGCTGCGCCTACTACAACGGGGGAGGCGGTGCGCGAGCACCGCTTTCCGCGTTTTTGGGCGGGCTGGAGGTGGCGCGTGGCGGAGGTCTGGCCGACGTGTTGGCGTGGGCGACTACCGCGCCGACGCCTTCCTAATCCGGCACGAAGAGCGGCTTGCGCTCTTTGAGGACGGGTCGCTTGGGCTCGGCTGGCGGGGGCTCGGCTGCCTTCGGCGCGGGCGGCGCAGGGGCCGCGACGGGCGCGGGCGCAGGCGCCGGCTTGGTTGCCACGGGAGCCCTCTTGGTGCGCGCGGTGCGCACAGGCTCTGTCGCCGGCTTAATCTCGGCAACCGGTGCTGGCGCCGCTTGCGCGGAGCCCTCTTGCTTCGGTTCGGAGGGCGGGACGGGCGCGGCAATCACGGCCGGCGCAGTGACGGGAGCGGGTGCGGGCGTGGGCGCAGCGGCCTCCGCCGACCCTGCGGAAGCAGGAGCGGCAACAGGCGCGGCTTCGTTGCCGGATAGGGCGAACCAGGCAACCACGGCCGCCACAGCAACGCCGACGGTCGCGCCTATGGCAACATTCCGGCCTGTGGACCGCGGTGGTGCGTAGGACGCGTCGTCTTCTACGCCGGTTTCGGCGAGGTCTTCGGTTGTCGTGTGCGATGGCGCTCGTCTGGTGTCAGCGCTGATGGCAGGGGTCGAACTCGGACCACGGGGCCGCGCGGCACCGAGCGGGGTGGAGGATGCGGGCTGCTCCCAGCCGAGCCGGGTGGCGGAGTCGGCGGCGCTTGCGGTCGGTTGACTGGGCGCCGGCTGACTGGGCTTGGTGGCGCCGCTCTCCTGGGCCATCGTGTCCGAGTTGGCGAGGAGTAGGTTGGCGGTGACGGGTGCGCTGGCGACAAAGAGCGCGGGCTCCGCCTCGTCGAGCAGCTGGGGCAAGACCTTTCGCAGGTCTGCGAGCATGGCCGCCGCTGTGGGATAGCGGTCCTCCACCTTGGCCTCTGCAGCGCGCCGGATGATGGCGGCCAGCGGGGAGAGTTCCGTATCCGGCCCGAGCGGAATCACGCCGCCCTGCAGATGCTGGTGGGCGCTCATCACGGGCACGTCGGAGGCGTAGGGCGCCCGTCCGTCGAGCGCTTCGGCCATCATGTGGCCGAGCGAGTAGAGGTCAGACTGGGGCTGCGCCTGCCGGCGGAGGACCTCGGGCGGCGCGTAGAGCGGGGTGCAGAAGATGAAGTCGCCGACCGTCTGGTTGGCGAGTGCTGCGGCATCGTCTTCGTTCGCGAGCACCTTCGCGATGCCAAAGTCGAGCACCTTCGCGCGGGCGGGTCCGCCGCCGAAGCCCTCGATCACGAGGACGTTGGCCGGCTTGATATCGCGGTGAACAATGCGGGCCGTGTGGGCCTCTGCGAGCGACTCGAGGATGTCCATCGAGAGGCGGGCG
>CAIQPA010000371.1 GCA_903873545.1 uncultured delta proteobacterium | reverse complement strand
GGCGCCCGGTCCCACGCGGTGGTCATCCCCGGCGATCGGCCCGGCCTCCGGACGGTGTGGGTGCGGCGCTTCCTGTGTCGCCGGTGTAGGCGGACCTGCTCGATCTGCCCGTTCGGCTGCCTGCCGCGGCATCTCTACTCGCTGTGGGCAATCCTCACCGCCTGGTTCCTGGCGGTGCCCCGTCCGGTCGGAGAGGGGCTGGACGACGAGGCGGTCTACGGGCGCGTGGGGGTGGACCGTCGCGCGGTGGGGCCGGAGGCCGGCCGCGCGGGCCGACTCCGGTGGAGATCGCTCCGACGCTGGCTGCATTGCGCTGCCCGCTGGTGGCCGACCCACCCGCTCGTCGGGGAGACCTGGCGAGAGCAGGCGGCCGTGCTCCTCGCAGGGTTCATCCCTGGGGATGCCGGGCGAGAGGGGGCCACCCGGCGGGCCCTCTCTGCGCACGCCGACGCCGGCACGGTCGTGTGACCGGCGGGGCCATACTCACCCCACCTTCGGCGTTCCCGTTCGTGAATCGCCGAGGCAGGTGAGAGGACCGCGGATCGTTCACCCAGGAGTCCGCATGTCCATCCCGCCGCCGACGCCCGACCGGGCCGAGGCGATCGCCCTCTTTCGCCTCGGAATCATCGGAGACCTGCTCGCCCGCACGCTGGACCCCGGCGAGCTCCGCGACGAGCTCGTCGCCCGCGCCGCCCTGCGGTACCGGCCGCCCGGCACCGCGGCCTCGCGCAGCTTCCACTGGAAGACCCTGCAGTCCTGGTACTACGCCGCGAAGCGCGGCGGCCATCGGAGGCTCATGCCGGCCTCGCGCCGGAAGGGCTACGCGGTCGGCCTCACCGCTGATCAGCGCCAGCTGCTCGTGCAGATCCGCCGCGAGCACCCCTCGGCGGCGACGGGCCTCATCCTCGACGTCGCGGTGCACCAGGGCATCGTCGCGAAGGACGAGGTGTCGCCGAGCACGGTGCGGCGCTTGTTCGCGGCGGCCGGGGTCTCGCGCACCGCCGCCTCGGGCGCCGATCGCCGGGAGCGCCGCCGCTGGGACGCCGGCCGCGTCGGCGCGCTGTGGCACGGCGACGTCTGTCACGTCTGGGTCCGTTCGCTCGCCGGCGTGCCCCGCAAGGTCTTCGTCCACGGGCTGCTCGACGATCACGCGCGCTTCGTGCCGGTCCTCGAGGCGCGCGAGGCCGAGCAAGAGGTGGACATGTTGTCGGTGTTCTGCGCCGCCCTCCTTCGGTATCCGAGTCCAGACGCGCTATATCTCGACAATGGGCCCTGTTACCGCGGCGAGACCCTCGCGCTGGCCTGCGCGCGGCTCGATATTCGCCTCGTCCACGCCCAGCCGCATGACCCGCAGGCCCGCGGCAAGATGGAGCGCTTCTGGCGGACCCTCCGACAACGGTGCACAGACCACCTGCCGCCCGGGGCGACGCTCCAGGACGTCAATGCTGCGCTGCGCGCCTTCCTCGACGCGGACTACCACGTCCGTCCGCATGCCGGCCTCATGGGTGAGACGCCGACACGCCGCTTCCACGCCGGCCTCCGCGAGCTCGGCCGCGCACGCACGGCGGCTGAGCTCGCGGACGCGCTCGAGGTCACCGTCACCCGCCGCGTCAGCAACGCGCTGACGTTGTCGCTCGAAGGCACGATCTTCGAGGTCCGCGGCCTCCATCTCGCAGGCAAGACCGTCCAGGTCGTGCTCGACGCCTTCACCGGCGCTCCGCTGCGCGTCCTCTTCGACCAGAAGCCCGTCGCCTTCGGCCACTGCGACGCCGCGGCTAACCGCCACCGCCGCCGTGTCGAGGCCACCCCACCCGCCGCGCCCACCGTCCCCTTCGACCCCATCGCCGCTCTGCTCCACAAGGCGCGGCAGGAGCGCTCGTGATCGATCAGACTCAGGAATTCTTCCAGCTTCGCCGCCGCCCCTTCGACAAGGAGCTCCCTGACGAGGCCTTGTGGCTCGATCCCGACCGCATCGACGCCATCGACCGCCTCGTAGACGCTGTCCGCGCCCGCCAGCACGCCCTCGTGCTCGGCGAGCCCGGCGTCGGCAAGAACTGTGTCCTCCGCGGACTGCGAGCGCGGCTCCCCTCTGTCCACTACAGACTGAACTATGTCGCCCACGTCTCACTCGGAAGGCGCGATTTCTACAAACAGGTCTGTCTGGCGCTCGGAATCGAGTGCAAGCTCATGCCGGCGACGCTCTACGCGGCGATCCAGAACAATCTCGCGGCGCTCGCCCGGGAGCGAGTCCACCCCGTGCTCGTGCTTGACGAGGCCCACCTCATGCCCGACAGCTCGCTCTCCACGCTGCACGTCCTCGCAAACTTCCAATGGGACGCCGAGCCCGTCGTCTCCATCGTGCTCGTTGGCCTGCCCGACCTCGGCGACCGCCTCAAGCTCGGGATCCATCGCTCCCTCCTCACGCGCATCGGTCACCGCATCGAGCTCACGCCCGCTTCACCCGAACAGACTGCCGCCTATGTCCACAAGCGCGTCGAGGACGCCGGCGCCCGCGCCGCCCTCTTCAGCCCTGACGCCCTCGCCGTCCTCCACGAGCTCACCGGCGGCGTGCTGCGCAGCGTCGATGTTCTCGCCGACGCCAGCCTCCGCCTCGCCGCCCACCAGAAGAAGAAGCTCGTCGACCGCACTGTCGTCCGCGCCGCCTTCCCGCTCACCCCACTCGCGTAGGAGACAGACGTGGCCGACCCCCTCACCGCGCTACCCGTCACTCGGCTATCGCGAATGACCCTCCCTGAACCGGGCGACGGCTGGCTCATCGAGGGCCTCTGGGCCCACGAGGCGGTCGGCTGCGTCGGCGGCATCCCCAAGGCTGGAAAGACCTGGCTGGCGCTGGAGATGGCCCTCGCCGTCGCCAGCGGCCAGCCCTGCCTTGGCCGATTCCCCGTGAAAAATCCTGGACCCACCCTCGTATACTGCGCCGAGGACGGGCCGCAGGCCGTCCGCGCCCGCGTCGCGGGCCTCGCGAAGGCCCGCGGTGTCGACTTCAGTCGGCTCGCGGTCGGCTGGATCGACGCCCCCGCCCTCCTCCTCGACGATCCGGCCCACCAGGAGCGCCTGGCCCTCACCGTCGCCGCCATTCGACCGCGCCTGCTGGTCCTCGATCCCCTCGCCCGACTCCACCGCGGCGACGAGAACTCCGCCAGCGACGTCGCCCATGTCCTCGGCTATCTCCGCGCCCTCCAGCGTGAGCACCACGTCGCCATCGTGCTCGTCCACCATGTCCGCAAGGCCGGCGCTGCCGAGCCCGGACAGGCCCTCCGCGGCTCCGGCGATCTGCACGCATGGGGTGACAGCAACGCCTACCTCCTCCGTCGCGACGGCAAACCTACGCTCGTCGTCGAGCACCGCGCCCATCCCGCCCTCGATCCGGTCGTCCTCCGCCTCGGCGGCGATCCGCCCCGACTGACCATCGAGGGCGGAGCCATGAGCCCCTCGACGGCGCCCCTCGACGATCGCATCGTCGCCGCCCTCTCCCCCCGCCCCCTGACCCGCACCGCACTCCGAGACCTCGTCGGCGTCCGCAACGAGACACTCGGAACCGCCCTCGATCGGCTCCTCTCCGCCGGTCGGCTCGTCCGTGTCCAGGATGGGCTCGCCGTCCACACTCCCGCACCCGTTCCCGTTCCCGTTCCCGCCTCTGGAGTCGGCGGGAACGGGACGAGCCGTGAGCAACGTGCGTGAAGCGACCGTGGGGAGCGTGCGCGGTTACAGGTCCGCTCCGGTGAGCTCCAGCTTGTTGATCATCGCGTCGAAGCGGTCGTCGTGGGAGCGGAGGGCCTGGAGCACCTGCCAGACCACCCGGTAGGTCTGGTTGTCGTTCAGCGCCTCTTCCGGCGCCATTGAGGCCGGGATGACCACGGGGAGCACCACATACCCACGCTGCTTCTTCGCCCGGAGAGCGGCGCCGCAGGCCGGGCAGGGCGGCAAGGGCGCCTCCCCGAGGAAGAGCCGGTGCTCGGCGCCGCAGGCGGTACAGACGTACTCGGGCGTTGTGCGCATGACGCGGCCCACGGACTGCACCACGTCGACCTGGGAGTTCCGGGGCGTGAGGAACAGGACGGCGTCGAGGGCCGGGACGTCCACGCCCTCGGACAGGCAGCGCACGTTGCTGAGCACCCGACAGGTGTCCTCGGGCGGCTCGTCCTTCAGCCAGCGGAGCTTCTGCTCCTTCTGTGTGGCGTTCATCCCGCCGTCGACGTGCTCGGCCTCGCACCGGAGCCGCACCGAACGCTCCTCGTCGGAGGCAGACTCCCTGTAGGCCTCCACCACGGCGCTGAACATCTTCTGGATGGACGTGGAGGCCACCTTGTGCTGGCGGGCCATGGGGTTCGGCTTGATCACCTGGCAGAAGGCCACCGCCCGCTTCATCGGCGAGGCGTCGTCCGAGAGGTCCATGGTGAGCCCTTGCTTCGCCAGCGCCTTCCAGCAGCCCACGATCCTCGCGGCGTCATCCACCCGCAGGTCGTTGTTGTTGT
>CAIQPA010000370.1 GCA_903873545.1 uncultured delta proteobacterium | reverse complement strand
GTCAAGGTGGGCTATCCGACCCGTGACGAAGAGCGGAAGATCATGGACCTGATGGGCGAAGACGACCTGGCGCCGATTCAGGCGGTGGTGACCGGCGAGCAGCTGCTGGCGGCGCGCAAGGTTGTCCATCAGATTTATGTGGAGTCGTCGCTCAAGGACTACATGGTCAACATCGTTGCGGCGACGCGTGACCCGGCCACTGCGGGGCTCGGCAAGCTGTCGCGCTACATCCAGTATGGCGCCAGCCCGCGTGCGACGATCGCGCTGCTGAAGGCGGCCCGCGCGCATGCCTTCCTGCAGCATCGCGGCTTCGTGATGCCGGAGGATGTGAAGGCGATTGCGCCCGATGTGCTCCGTCACCGCATCATCCCGAGCTTCGAGGCGGAGGCGGACGAGCGCACCAGCGAGTCGCTGCTGCAAGAGCTGCTCGACCACATCGACGTGCCCTGAGACGATGCTCAGCGCTGAGACCGTACACCTGATCAAGCGGCTGGAGATTGTCACCGCTCGGATCATCAAAGACCAGCTCGCCGGCCAGTATCACTCTGTGTTCCGTGGCCGCGGGATGGATTTCGATGAGGTGCAGCCCTACGCGCTGGGCGACGACGTGCGCTTCGTGGATTGGAATGTCTCGGCCCGAACCGGCTCGCTCCATGTGAAGAAGTTCGTCGAGGAGCGAGAGCTTACGGTCCTCATCGCGGTCGATGTCTCGCCGAGCATGGAGTACGGCACCTGGTTCGCGCGGAAGCAGCAGGTGGCCGCGCAGATCGCCATGGCCATCGCGCTGACTGCGACGCAGAACAAGGACCGCGTAGGGCTGGTCATCTTCGACGACCAGGTGCGCCGCTACATCCCGCCGAAGAAGGGTCGGGGACATGCGCTGAGCATTGTCTCGGCGCTGCTCACCTTCGAGCGCGACAGCGCTGCTGGACCGGCTGTGGCGGCGACTCCGAAGCCGGCCTGGTGGCGGGCCTTCTGGCCAGTTCGGTCCAAGGCGCTGCCGCAGCGACGCACCACAAACATCGGCGCTGCGCTTCAGTTTGTGAGCCGCATCTGCCGGCGGCGGGCGGTGGTCTTCATGCTGTCGGATTTCGACGCACCCGACTTTGAGCGCGATCTGCGCATCACGGCGCAGCGCCACGATCTGGTGCCGCTGGTGGTGCGGGATGCGACCGAGGCGGGCTTTCCTGACATTGGCGGCGTGCTGGTCCTGCGCGACCTGGAGACCGGCGCCGAGGTGGTGCACGACCCGGGCCTTCGGGGCGACGGCATGCGGCTAGCGGCAGAGGAGGCGCACGCGCAGACAGCGCAGCTCTTCCGGCGCATGAGGCTCGATGTTGCGAACATCATCATTGGCGGCCCGACGGGCCAGCTGGAGAACCTGGAGCAGGAGCAGCTGGCCTACATCCGGCCGCTGATCGACCTCTTCCGCCGCCGCTCGAGGCGCCACTGATGGGCCGGCTTTCTGGCATCTGCGTTGCACTCGTTCTGCTGCTTCGCGCCGCACCTGGGCTGGCTGCCGATGGGTCCGGGAGCGGTTCCGGAGCGGGGTCGGGCGCGTCGGCTGTCGCCGAAGTTGTCGCGGGACCCCCCTCCTCGTGGGCTGAGCCGCCGCCGGCCACGTCGGAGCTCGGCATGCCCTTCAAGGTGAGGGTGAAGGCGGACGTTGCCGAAGACTGGGTGCTCACACGGGTGGAGGCCGTCGGGTTCCGGTATCTGGAGAGCACCGTCAAGCCGCCGGTACGGCTGCCCGATGGGTCGTGGGAGGCCGAGTTCGTCGTCTTCCGGACGGGCAGGTTCGAGATCCCCGGCGCGTCGGCGCTGTTCACGCAGCGGTCGGGGCTACAGGCCCGCAGCGACCTGCCCGGCTTTGTCGTCGAGATCCCCGCCGCGCTGGCCAACGAGGCCTCTCCGGAGCCGGCACCGCAGCCGCCCGCCATGGAGGTTCCGACGCTGAACTACTGGCTGGCGGGCAGTCTTGCTGCGCTGTTGGCAGCAGGGCTCGGCGCGCTGATTACCGTGTTGGTGCGGCGGTACCGGCGGCTCCGTGAAGAGGCGATGCGCCCCATCCCGAAGCGTCCGCCCGAAGAGATTGCCCGTGAGGCGCTCGCGTTGCTGGCCGCCGATAACCTGCTCGACGCCGAGCAGCTGGTCGACTTCCACCTGCGGCTGTCGGAGATTCTGCGCGGCTTTGTCGGTGCGGAGCTCGAGGTGAACGCGACGGAGATGACGACCACCGAGATCCGGGAGATGCTCGAGCGTGACGGCGCCGAGCTGGGCATCATGCGCATCGACCTGCTCCGCATCCTCGAAGAGTCGGACATGGTGAAGTTCGCCCGGTTTAGCCTTCCGCGGAGCGCAAGCGAGGCGCTCTTTGCCGACGTTGAGCGGTGGATTGGCGATGTCTGCGAGCGGCGTCAGGCGCGCGTCGAGGCGCCGCCGGAGCTCGCTGGCGGCCTGCCGCCCGTGCCGCCCTCCGCGGGGGAGAGCACATGAGGCAGCTTGGCCTGATTGCCGTAGCGGCCATCCTGCTCGGAGGTTGTGTCGCTCCGGGCGAGTCGCTCTCGCTCGCGTTTCCCTGGCTCGCTGTGGGAGCCGGTGTTGCTGCACTCGGCGCCGGCCTATGGAGCCGCCGGGGCCTTCGCGCGGCGATGCAGTTTGGCCACCTCGGTCCCGCGGCGCGGGCCGGCACGAGCCTCCGCGCGCGGCTGAGCGGGCTGCTGCCCGCACTCCGCTGGATGGCCGTTTTCTCGCTCTGCATTGCGCTCGGTCGGCCGCAGCTCGAGTCGGTCGACGAGCGCACGGTGGAGGGCATCGACATCTTCGTCGTCCTCGACCTCTCGGGCTCCATGCGGGCGATCGATCTGGATGTGAGCGAGGTTCGCTCCATCGCGCAGACCACCGGAAAGCTGCCGCCCAACCGGTTCGAGTCGGCGGTGGCCACCATCACAGACTTTGTGAAGAGCCGCGAGCGCGACCGCATCGGCATGGTCGTCTTCGCCAAGCAGGCCTTCCTGCAGTTTCCGCTCACGCTTGACTACTCCACGGTTGTGACGCTGCTCTCCCGCCTCACGCTTGAGACGATTGACGGCGCGGCCACCGCCATCGGCAATGGCCTCGGGCTGGCGGTGCGCGGCCTGATGGAATCGACCGCGAAGTCGAAGGCCATCGTGCTTGTGACCGACGGCAAGCAGCTCGGCGGAAATGTCTCGCCGCGCGAGGCCGCCAAGATCGCCAAGGACAACGGCATCCAGATCTTCGCCGTGCAGGTGGGGCGCGACGGCGATGCGGTCGTCGCTGTCGAGACACCGTTCGGCATGGACCTCCGCCAGCAGTCCTTCCCCACAGACCCGACCATGCTGAAGGAGATCGCCGAGTCTTCGGGCGGCGCCTTCTACCGGGCAGAGAACAAGGCGGAGCTGGATCGCGACCTCGGCGGCATCCTCGACCAGCTCGACCGGAGCCAGATGCAGGACATCTCGAGCGTGAATGAGCGCGAGGTCTACCACTGGTTCCTCGCAGCGGCGCTTGCACTTCTGATCGCCGAAGCACTGCTCGGCGGCACGCTCATCCGGAGGTTCCCGTGAGCCTTCAACGAACCTTCGCGCTCCTCGGCCTCACTGCGCTGGTGTGCGCGCTTGCGGTTGCAGCGGTCTGGCAGTTTGTGCCGCTGGCCGAGCCGCAGATGCTGGTGTTTGGCTTCGCGCCGCTGCTCTACGTTGGCGCAGATCTGCTCTGGTGGCGGTGGCGCGCGTCGGTGGTGGAACGCCTCGGCGCATCGGTCTCGGTAGAGCAGATGGCGGCGCAGGTCTCGTTGCCGCGACGGGCTGCACGGACCATCTTCTTTGCGCTTGCGCTGCTGCTCGCAGGGCTCTCGCTGGCACGCCCGCAGTGGGGCGAGCGGGCGCGCGAGATCAAGCGCGAAGGCATCGACCTGGTCATCGCCATCGACGTGTCGCGCAGCATGCTTGCCGACGACATCTCGCCTTCGCGGCTCGGGGCTGCAAAGCGCGAGGTCGACGCGCTGCTCCGCGAGCTGGACGGCGACCGTGTCGGCCTGGTCGTCTTCTCCGGCGTGGGCTTCGTGCAGTCGCCGCTGACGAGCGACTACGGCGCCATCCGGCTCTATCTCGACCGGCTCGACCCCGAGAAGATGCCGGTGCAGGGCACGGCGATCGGCCGCGCGCTCGAGGAGAGCCAGAAGCTGCTGACGGGCAACGGTTCGGCGAACTTCACCCGGGCGGCATCGCAGCTTGTCGTAGTGCTGACCGATGGCGAGGACCATGAAGGCGACCCTGTCGCAGCAGCGCGCAAGGCGAGCGCCGACAAGATGCATGTCTACACGATCGGCTTCGGCACCGACGCTGGCGCGCGGATTCCGCTGCGCAACCCGGACGGCAGCGTGAGCGGCTACCTCAGCGACAGGCAGGGAAATGTGGTGCAGACGAGGCTCGTGGAAGACCAGTTGAAGGCCATCGCGACAGCCGGTGACGGCAGCTATGTGCGGTATGCGGGCGACCAATCGATCGCCGGATTTCTGCTCCGCGAGATCGATTCGTTCGACGCGGCTGAGTTGAGCTCGTTGCTTCGTCGGGAGCGGGAGGAGCAGTTCGGATGGTTCGTAGGCCTGGCGCTGCTGTTCGCGCTCCTTGGCCTCGCCATCGGTGACGCGCGGAGGGCGCTGCCTGCGCTCGCGCTGCTGTCGCTCCTCACCGGCTGCTCCGACCTGCTGATGCACCAAGACCCGGTGGTGGCCGACGCGCTGCAGCTGCGTGCGGTAAAGAACCACGAGGCCGCAGCGGCCCGCATCGAAGAGGCGGGCG
>CAIQPA010000369.1 GCA_903873545.1 uncultured delta proteobacterium | reverse complement strand
GACGTAGCTGGGGATGATGAGGTTGACCATCCGCTCGCGGCGGTAGATGGCCTGCTCGCCGACGATCTCGCGGGCGGAGTTGGAGCAGCCGAACCAGACCGCGGAGGCGACGAGGAGGAAGAGGGCTGCGGGGCCGCGGGCCAGCTGGTCGAAGTAGGTGGTGCCGCCTCGCGAGAAGACGAAGGCGAGGACCGCGGCGATGATGGGTGCCTGCATGGTGAGGATGGCGGTGTTGGTCCGATCCTTCCACTTGATGCGGGCGGCGCGCTCGCTGAGGATGCGCCACTGTCGCCAGAGGCCGCGGCGGTTGGTCTTCTGTTTGCTGCCGGCGCGGAGTTCGACGGAGCGCTGTCCGACGCGCCGCTCGACGACGAGCTCCTGATGGTAGGTAGAGGCGGCGTAGGTTGCTGCGCGGCTGTCGATGAGCTCACGGACGCGCTGCTGGCGCTCTTCGGCGGTGGGAGCGGAGAGCGCATCTCGCTGCTCATGGGCGAGCGGGCGGAGGGCGGCGGCGGGGTCGTTGAGCAGCTGCTCGAGCTCCGCCGGGTCGGTCACTTCGGGGTGGAAGTAGGCGATGGAGTCAGGGTAGGTGGGGCCGTAGTAGGCCATGCCGCCCTGGACGAGGTAGATGACGCTGTCCATCAGCCGGTAGGCCTCGAGGGAGGGCTGGTGGATGGTGAGCAGGATGGTCTTGCCGTCGTTCGCAAGGCCGCGGAGGAGCCGCATGACATTGATGGTGTCTTCGGAGGCGAGGCCGCTGGTGGGCTCGTCGAGGAAGAGGAGGGCGGGCTCGGTGATGAGCTCCTGCGCCAGGTTGACCCGCTTGCGCTGGCCGCCGGAGATGCCCTTTCGGATCGCGTCTCCGATCTGCACATCGCGGGTCTGCTGGATCTCCAGCTTGGCGAGGATGCGCTCAATCTTGGCGTCGATCTCTTCGTGGCTGGTGTCGGCCGGCAGGCGGAGGCGGGCGGTGTAGTAGAGCGACTCGTAGACGGTGAGCTGCGGGAAGATGATGTCGTCCTGCGGGACATATCCGATGTTTCCGCGGAAGGCGTCGTAGTTCTCGTAGAGGTCGGTTCCGTTGAGGAAGCTCTGTCCTTCGCTGGGGACCGCGTAGCCGTTGAGGGCCATCATCAGCGTGGTCTTGCCGGCGCCCGAGGGGCCCATCAGGCCGACGAATTCGGTGGGGAAGACGGTGAAGGAGACGTTGTCGAGGATGCGCTTGCGACCGCCGGGCGACTTGGCGTCTGGCACATCGACCGAGACACCTTCGGCCTGCAGGATGATGTCGCCGAGATACTCTTTGCGGAGCACGCCGGCGGCAGGGTCGAGGCGGAACTGGAGGCTTCCGACGGAGAGGCGATCGGCGGCCGTGACGCGAACCGCACCGACAATGCGGGTGCCGTTGAGGAAGGTGCCGTTGGCGCTGCCGAGGTCGGTGACCTCGAAGGCGTCGCCGACGCGGCGGACCTCGAGGTGGCGGCGGGAGATCTGGGGCTTGTCGAGGACGAGGTCGACGGCGCTCGCCTCGCGTCCAATCGTGAAGGGCGATCCGGCCGGCAGCGGCAGCTCGTTGGCCCGTCGTCCGCCGCCCGAGAGCAGCTTGACGACGCGGGCGAGCGGCAGACGGTAGCTGCCAAGATAGAGGACATCGCCGGGCGATGCGGGGGCCTCGGAGATGCGGCTCGTGCGGTCGTTGAGGAAGGTGCCGTTGGTGCTACCTAGGTCTTTGACGAGCACCTGGTCGCGGCTGACGAGCGTGATGGTGCAGTGGAAGGCGGAGACCATCGCGGCATCGAGGACGATGTCGTTTTCGGCATCGCGGCCAACGCGGATGACGCGGCCTGCGACGAGGTCACCAGAGAGGAAGGAGCCACCGCTGCCGCCTGTCGGAACAGCCTTGACCGCGGCGGTCACGCGGCGCGCGACAGACGGCTCTGGGAGCGCCTCGGCGAGGTGCACCGTTGCCTCTGCGAAGTGAAGCATCTGGGTGGCGCGCGCCGACCGGGCCGAGCTGGCAGGCTTGGTCGAGGTCAGGGTGCGGGCGAGCGCGAGGTCGGCGTCGTCAACGCGGGTCGTCGTGAGGCGCTGGGGGGCGGTCCAGGAGGCCGGTTCGTCGAGCTTGCGGAGGAGCTGCCGCTCGATGCGGAGGCTCTCGCGGCTGCCGAGAAAGATGAGTTCACCGAGGGCGACCTCGACGGACGCATTGGGCTCCAGGCGGCGACCGTGGACATAGGTGCCGTTGGTGCTGCCGAGGTCCTCGATCCAGACGGCGCCGTCGCGGAGGAAGAGGCGGCAGTGGCAGCCCGAGACCACGGGGAGTTCTACCAGCCAGTCGACCCGACGCGGGTCGCTGCCGAGATAGACAGATTGAGTGTCGGTGAGGTGTGACACGCGCGAACGCAGCTCCGAGGTTGGGCGACGGGTTAGCACAGTTTGGGCGCGCTGCCACCCTCGACGGCGGGTGGCGGCGCGACTAGCAGGGCGGCTCACTCGCTTGAGAGGTCTCCCGATGGCTCGAACCGCCTCCCGCATGCTGCCGCTGGGCCGCGCGATCCCCCGCTTCGAGCTCCTCGAGCCGCTGACAGGTCGGCTGCGCGCGCTGCCGGAGCCGGGCAGTCCGGCGCTCGTCATGTTTGTCTGCAACCACTGCCCCTATGTGGTCCACATCCGCTCGCAGCTGGTGGCGATTGCGCACCGGGCGGTCGACGCGGGGATCACGGTGGTCGCCATCAACAGCAACAGCGTCGCGACCCACCCCGAGGATGGCCCAAAGGCAATGGCGGCGCTGGCCTCCGCGGAGGGCTGGCGCTTCCCCTTCCTCTTCGACGAGACGCAGGAGGTGGCCCGCACCTTTGGCGCGGCCTGCACGCCCGATCTCTTCCTCTTTGGGGCGGACGGCCTCTACTACCGTGGCCAGTTCGACGATGCGCGGCCGGGCAGCCCGGTGGCTGTGACGGGCGCCGACCTGCAGGGGGCGATCGACAGCCTGCTCGCCGGTGAGGCCGCCCCTGCCGACCAGTGGCCCAGCCTCGGCTGCAACATCAAGTGGCACCCAGAGCGGTGAGACGCCGGCTCAGCCGACGCGGCCGGTGACCACCTGCGGGAAGGTGAGCGCGCGGATGCCCTCTCTGCCGAGTTCGCTGCCCCAGCCCGAGTCGCCGCGACCGCCAAAGGGGAGCTCGGGGTAGCTTCGGACGATGTCGTTGAGGGCGACGGTGCCGACGCGGAGTTCGGCAAGGAGGTCGCTCCAAGGGTGCGGTTCGAACTGGCCCCAGACCGAGGCGCCGAGCGCGAAGGGGGAGGCGTTCGCCAGCCAGAGCGCGTGACGGGTTTCGGTGGCGCGAGCGACGGCGAAGAGCGGGCCGAAGGTCTCTTCGAGGAAGACGGAGTGGCCCTGCCGGGTCTCGGTGAGGATGGTGGCTGGCGCCCAGCAGGGGCCGTCGGGGACGGGGAGTTCGTAGGCGACCTTTGCGCCCGCCTCGAGCGTGCGTGCAACCTGGTCTCTGAGCGTTTCGGCGAGGTCTGCGCGGGCGAGCGGCCCGAGCTCGGTCGCTGGGTCGAGCGGGTCTCCAACGCGGACCTTCGCGAGCTCTTCGCAGAGCAGTGCGACGAAGGGATCGTGGAGGTTGTCGAGCACGATGAAGCGCTTGGCCGCGACGCAGGACTGTCCGTTGTTGATGAGCCGGGAGCGGACCGCGGCCCTGGCAGCGGCGGCGAGGTCGGCGCCTTCGAGGACGAGGAAGGGGTCGGAGCCGCCGAGCTCGAGGAGCGAAGGCTTGAGCGAAGCGCCGGCGGCAGCGGCCACGATGCGGCCGGCGCGGGTGGAGCCGGTGAAGGTGATGGCGGCGATGCGCGGGTCGCTGATGAGCCGCTCGGTCTGCGCGCGGTCGATGGGGAGCCAGGTGACAAGGTGACCTAGGCCGGCGCGGTCGATGCGCTCGGCGAGCAGGCGTGCGCAGCCTGGCACATGTTCGTCGTGCTTGAGCAGGATGCAGTTTCCGGCCGCCAGCGCGCCCAGCATGGCCCGGATGGGCTGCCAGAAGGGGAAGTTCCAGGGCAGGATGGAGAGGACGAGGCCGAGCGGTCGCGGCGTGACGGTGGCAGAGGCGATGCTGGCGTAGGGGCCGGAAGAAACAACCCGCTCGGGGGCGAGCCAGCCCTCGAGGCGGGAGGCGACGAGGCGGCAGGCCTGCACACACTTCTTCATCTCTTCGGCGGCCTGCGCGTAGGGGCGGCCCATCTCGCGGGCGGCGAGCGTGGCAAGTTCGGGTATGTCGGAGGCAAGCTCGTCGCTGAGCCGTTCAAGCGCGCGGC
This sequence comes from uncultured delta proteobacterium, assembly GCA_903873545.1. Lineage (GTDB taxonomy): Bacteria > Myxococcota_A > Bradymonadia > REDH01 > REDH01 > CAIWGR01. Next base: position 2,430 of record CAIQPA010000369.1, on the reverse strand, counting down.
GGTGGCTGGCGAGGTCGCCGGAGCCGTAGCGGCGAACGAGCCGCGAATGGTCGTGGGCCAACGCGACCGCCGCTTCGAGTTCGGCATCGGAGAGGGTTGGATGCTCGGCGACGAGCGTGCCGTCGAAGGGGGAGAGGGAGCGGAGCATGGGATGCCTGGGCCTGCGGTGGAACGGGGCTTTCTTGCACACCATGGCGGTTGTGGCAAAACGGAGTTCGGGCCTTCGGGCCTCCGCCCTCCCCTCTCGGATGCCCCATGAAATTGGAGTCGCTCTTCGCTCCCGGACCCCGCTCGTGCGGCCGGCTGGCCCTGATGGCCTGTCTGCTCGTCCTGTTCGGCGCTGCCTGCTCGATGAACCGGTACTACCAGCCGGCGGGCGGGTATGAGGAGGCTGCGCCCTCTTCGGATGGCTATCAGCTGGAGAGCGTGACGGTTGCATCGTCGGACAGCGGCTGGTTTTCGTCCGATGCACCCCGTGCTCCGCGGGCACCTCAGGCCCGCGCCGCGATGGCACCGGCTCCGATGGCGGCCGGCGGCGTGCCGCAGCCCGTGGAGCAGAGCTTTGTGGCCGACGCTGGCCCCCGCCTGGTGGCAGGCCCCGCGAACAACCCGGGCGGCGAGAAGGGCGGCGCGACCTCCGAGAAGCCGCGGAGTTCGCCGCTGCTCATCTACACCGGCCAGGTGGTGCTCGCGGTCTTCGATGTGACGGCGACCCAGGACCGAGCGCTCGCTACCATCGAGTCGTTTGGCGGCTACTCATCGCAGCGCAACGCGCAGCAGATGGTCTTCCGCGTTCCCGCTGAGAAGTTCCGCGAGGCGCTCGACGCCCTCAAGAAGCTGGGCGATGTGCTCCGCCTCGACTGGGCCGCGCAGGATGTGGGCGAGGAATACCGCGACCTACAAATCCGGCTCAAGAACAACATCGACATGCGCGAGCGGCTGCTCGTCATGCTGGCCGGCGCAAAGGAGATTGAAGATGCCCTCGCGGTCGAGCAGCAGCTCGAGCGGATCACGCTGGAGATTGAGCGGATCAACGGCCAGCTCCGCAGCCTGCAGGACCGGCTCGCCTACTCGACCATCTCCATCCAGTTCAGCCCCATCGCGGTCACCCAGGTGCCGAAGAGCGACTACCGTCTGCCCTTCCCCTGGCTCAACCAGCTGGGCCTCGAATTCCTGATGCAGCTCTAAGGAACCCCATGCGCAACGCACTCCTCCTCGCGCTGCTCTGCGCCTCCGCGCTGACCGGCTGCACCACCTTCAAGATGACGGCGCCGGACAGCATGGTGGTGCTGAACGAGCCCGAATACAGCAACTACCAGTGGCGCTCGACCACGCCTGATGGGGTCATCCTCGCGGTGAAGGTTATCGAGCAGTCCAAGGAGGAGGGCAAGAACCCCTCCGGCACGCTCGACTTCTGGACCGAGGCCATCCGCCTCCGCCTGCGCACCCAGTCGGGGTACGCGATGTTGGAAGAGGCAGATGTCACGGCCAAGAGCGGCGAGAAGGGCAAGCAGCTCCGCTTCGGCCGCGACGACAACGGCACGCCCCATGTCTACTGGGTGACCCTCTTCCGCACGAAGAAGTTCGTCCATGTCATCGAGGCCGGCGGCAAGCGCGACCTCTTCGAGAAACAGCAGAAGGCCATCGAAGCGGCCATCGCAGATTACGAGGTCGTCCAATGAGAAGTCTCCGCCCGGCAGCCATGCTGCTGCTCCTCCTGACTGGTTGCGGCGGTGCCGCCGAGAGCGGCGCGAAGCAGGCCGGCGCTCCGCCCGCGATCTGCAGCAACCGCTCCACCGGGCAGCCCGCGATCGCGCCGCTGCTCCGCGCACAGTCTGAAGACATTATCCTCACCCATGCGACCATCTGGACCAGCACGGGCGCTCCGCTCACCGACAGCTGGATTCGCTTTTCCAAGGGTCGCATCACGGCGATCGGCAGCGGCGGCGCACCCACGGTCAACACCGACGGCGGCGGTGGTGCGAAGATCATCGATGCAACCGGCAAGTGGGTGACCGCCGGCATCATCGACACCCACAGCCACCTCGGCGTCTATCCTTCGCCCAACACGAGCGGCCACGACGATGGCAACGAGGCGACCGGGCCGACCACGCCTGAGGTCTCATCGCAAGACTCGGTCTGGGTGCAGGACCCCGGCTTTGAGCGTGCCCTCCGCGGCGGCGTGACCGCCATGCAGATTCTCCCCGGTTCGGCCAACCTGGTCGGCGGCCGCGGCTTTGTGATGAAGAACAAGCGGGGCGCGCGGATTGCCGAGCAGCTCCACTTCCCCGGCGCGCCAGAGACGCTGAAGATGGCCTGCGGCGAGAACCCCAAGCGGGTGTACGGCGGCGACAAGGGCCGCGCGCCCCAGACCCGGATGGGCAACGTCCGCGGGCAGCGGGAGGCCTTCCTGGGCGCGCAGCAATACCG
>CAIQPA010000368.1 GCA_903873545.1 uncultured delta proteobacterium | reverse complement strand
GGCGCCGAGCACAAGACCACAGAGCACAATCAAACAAGACAGCAGCGAAAGAGAGCGCATCAAAACCTCCTCAAAGAGCGTTGTTGCACTCTGCCACCGCAGGATCTCCTCGGCAAACTTCCCGCGCTCAGACCGCGCGACCGGCCACCGTGCCCACATCCTCGGCGAGCTCGGCCGAACGGAACCGCGCTCTTGCGCGCTCCACCCCGTATCGGTACGACAATCGTCGTCTGTCTCGGGTCTCTCGTTGGTGGTGTTCCATGCGGACTGTGCTCAATTCGGGGTGGCTACCGCCCGGCAAAACCTGCGCGGTCTGCTTCTCGATCGACGACATCCACCCCGGCAAGGCCACAGACGCCTACGAGGCTGGCGGCGACTGCGAGAAGGGCCGCCTCGGCCTGCTCCAGGAGCTAAAGCGACGGCAGCCCGAGCTCCACACAACCCTCTTTGTGACTGCCGACTGGCGCGAGATCTCGCCGCACCCCACGCGTACCCTGCTCGCCCGCATCCCCGCGTTGCGAGACCGATTCTACCTCTCGCCGATCCTGCCGAAAGGGACCATGTCGCTCGCGCGACACCCCGAGGTCGTCGCCTACCTCCGCTCGCTCCCACGCACCGAACTCGCGCTCCATGGCCTCCACCATGTCCACCGCGGTCTCAACCTCCCCGTCGAGTTTCAACAGCAGCCGGTCGATACCTGCATCGACATCCTCACCGAAGCCCAAGAGATCTTCCGCCAGGCCGGCATCCCCGCCGCAGACGGCCTCCAGCCTCCGGCCTGGAACACGCCCCCCGCACTGGTCGAGGCCTGCTCCAGAGCCGGGCTCTCCTACCTCGCAGGCGCTCGCGACATCGTCACGCCCGTCTCCGCCGACGCCGTGACGGCGATGAGCGGACCCCGCGGCATGTCGCTGATCTTTCCCGAACTGTTCCCCGGGAGCAACCTCATCCACTTCACCTCCAACTGGCAGGCCACCTCACGCCCGGAACGGGCCCTCGACATCCTGGGTGCCGGCGGCCTGCTCTGCATCAAGGCGCACATCGTTAAACAGTGGCGCTCCTACGTCGCGCTCGATGGCATCGATGAGCTCTACTGCAACTACCTCGACCTGCTGCTCGATCGCATCCGGGCCACCTTTGGGAACGCCGTCTGGTTCACCTCCATGCAAGAGGTCGCCCGGGCCGTGCGCGCGTCACAGGCGCAAGACCGGAGCCCGGTCTGATGCTCCTCATCAACCCGGAAGAGGTGGCGCCCTACCTGAGCGGCCTCAACGAATCGTTCGGCCAGTGGGGCGGTCAGCAGGCCTGGGACTGGACCTTCGGCCGCGGATGCGGAGAGGGCCCTGCATCGAGGCTTGTGGTCACCGGTGACGACGGCGCCTGGATCGCAGGCTCCGCGGTCTCCTGGCGAACGCTCACAGGCGGCCACCGCGTAGGCATCATGACCGGCTCATGGACCCTGCCGGCAGCGCGCGGCAGCGGCTGCTTCTCCACCTTCATCCGCCAATCCTCTGCGCTCGTGCAGCAGTCCTCGGGAGGGGCACTCCTCTCCTTCGTCACCGCCGCCAACGCCAGCAGACGCCGCCTCGAAGCCTCGGGGGCAGACCTCGTCGATTCGCTCTATGTGCGTTCCGCGTTCGGCACCCGCGGAGCACCCCCTGCCAGGCTACATTCGGAGCAAGTCACGCCGGCGCTCACGACCGAGCTCTGGCACCTGCACGCACAACAGAGCGCCGGAGGGAACGGCTTCGCCTACCCCGACGCCGACAGCTTCGCGGGACAGTTTCTCCGCCGACCCAACCCTACGGCCATCTACAGGGATGCCGACACGGGGATCCTCGCCATCTTTGAACAGGCCCACGACACCGACCGGCTCCTCTTCGCCGGCGGTCCCGACGAACCGCGCGAGCGACCCGAAATCTGGAGCGGCTTGGCCGCTTGGGCAAACGCACGCGGGCGGAACTTCTTTGGCTTCGCCATTCACCCTGACCACTGTGCCGCCCTTCGGGCAACCTCGCTGGAGCTCATCCCGGGCTTCCTCTGCGTGAACGGCGCCTCTGCGCAAACCGACCTCGACCCTGGACCCGGACCGAGCGATCTCCGCTCCGATTGGGTGCTCCAGTCAGGCGACCGGATGTAGCGTCACCACAGGTGCCGATGGGGAGTCAGCCGCCGCAAACTTCCCGCGGTCAGACCGCCCGAAACCTGCGACGGCTCGCCAGCGCGGCCACCAGCAGCAGCCCGAAGCCCGCTGCGGAACCACCACCTGCGGCACATCCGCCCGGCTGCGTCACGCTCGTCTCCACGGGCGAGGT
>CAIQPA010000367.1 GCA_903873545.1 uncultured delta proteobacterium | reverse complement strand
TCGAGGAGCGAACGGACCTCCGCCATGTCGTCGGTGGAGAGGGCGCGGCTCGGCAGCCGTGCGGCGCCGATGGCAAGCGACTGGCCTGCACGGTCGACCCGCTCGACCCGCTGGTTGACCTCAGCCAGGAGCTCCGCGGGGAGCTTCGCGCCACAGGCGGCCAGCAGGAGCGCGGAGAGCAGCAGCCGGCCGGCCGAACGGAGGGTCATCAGGCCTCGGGCAGGCGGCCCTCGCGGACCAGCACAGGCACAACGCCCTCCCCGAATGCCTTCACCAGGTCGTTGTCGAGCAGACCTGCATCGGCCTCCTCTTGGAGGACCTGCATGGCACGCTCCACCGTCGCGGCCTTGCGGTAGGGACGGTCGGCAGCGGTCATGGCGTCGAAGATGTCGGCGACGGTCAGCATGCGGACGGTGACGGGGATCTGGTCGCCCGATAGGCCATCAGGGTAGCCGGAACCATCGAGCTTCTCGTGGTGCCATCCGGCGATGTTCGGAATCTCGGCGAGGTCGTCGCTCCAGGGGATCTGCGACAGGAACTCGCGCGAGCGGCGGGCATGCGAGCGCATGTCGACCCACTCGCTCTTGTTGAGGGTGCCCTGCATGATGAGCATGTCTTCGAGCTCCTCCGGGGAGAGGAGCGTCCGGATGCGTCCGGTGCTGTCGCAGAAGCTCATCTCGCCAATCTTTTTGATGCGGGCGATGGTCGCTTCATTGAGCCGGCGGCCATACTGGTTGTCGATGATAACCTGCTCGGCCTCGTCGATCTCGTCGATGCGCCGCTTGGCGATGCGGGCGGCGTAATCTCGAACCTCGCGGATCTCCCAGCTGAGCTGGGTGCCGCGATCGAGCGCCACGCGGAAGGCATCGTTGTGGGCGTTGGAACGGGCTGTCTCGAACCGCTCGCGGACCGTCGCGAGGTGCTCTTCGCGGAGGCGGGTACCCTTCATGAGCACGCACTCTCGGACGCCAATCTTGCCGAAGTCGTGGAGCAGTGCGCCATAGCGGAGCTCGGTCATCTCCTCGCGGGAGAAGGTGATCTTGGCGAGCTTGCCGGCGGTCTCGTTGTTGGCGAGCAGCGCGAGGCGGGTGGTGTAGTCGGCGACCCGCTCGGAGTGGCCGGAGGTGGTTGGGTCACGGGCTTCGATGGCGCGCACCGAGAGCTTCACGACGCCCTCAAACATCTCGTAGATGTTGCGGGTGAGGTTGACCCGCTCGATGGCGAAGGCGGTGTAGGAGGCGAGGACGGTGAAGAGGTCGAGGTCGTCTGGGCCGAAGAGCCCGCCTAGGCCGCGCGTGTCGGCCTGCATCACGCCGAGCAGCTTGCGCTGGCCGACGAGCGGAGCGGCAACGCAGGCGGTGATGCGGGCGTTGATCATCGACTCTGTGGGCACAAAGCTCGAGGTGTCGCGCACGAAGAGGACGGCCTCTTGCGTCTCGTAGACCTGCTTGAGGATGGACTGCGAGAGGAGGGGCGGCTGCTCCTCGGAGGGCGCCTTTCCGCGCTCGCGGAGGATGAGCGGCCGCATGAGTTCGGCGGAGCCCGGATTTTCTGTCGGGATGGTAACCGCGAAGAAGTTTGCCGCGGGGAAGGCCTCGAAGGTGGTTTCGGCGATCAGTGGCAGGATCTCGTCGAGGTCTGTGACCGCGTTGAGGCTCCGCGCCAGCTTGAAGATGGAGACCAGCCGCGGGTCGCGCATGACGAGGCGCCGCGTCACTGCATCGAGGCTTTCGGTCCCCCGCTTCACGACGCGCTCGTTCACGCCGGTGATCTCGCCGACCTCGGTCGGCGGCACGGTGATGATGCTGCTCTGCGGCCGCGTGGTCTCTCTCGCCTCTACCGAGATGAGTGTCTCGCCGAGGATGATGTGACACTGCTCCGGCAGCGCCATCTCCTTGGCGGTGTCGCGGTCGTGGAGGTTGAGCGTGTTGCCCTGCAGCCGGATGAGGGAGCCGTGCCGGCTCTTGAGGTCGCGGAAGAGGCAGGCGCCTGCCTCCCAGCGGATGTCGGCGTGGTTCTGACTGACGAGACCGTCGCGGAGCGAAAAGTCGTTGTTCGGCCCACGCCCCAGCAGCACCTTCTTGGCCGTGAAGGTGGCCTTCTTTCCGGCGTCGGGGCCGCTGATGACGGTGAGTCGAATCATGAGTGTGGGAGCAGGTCGCTGGCCATGAGGAGGGCGATGCAATAGGAGGTCATGTCCTGCCGCTGCGCCTCGTGCATCGGAGTGAGTTGGCGCAATGTAGGCGAATCCGTGGCGATGTCGAGAGAACCAAACCCACAGGCGATTCCCTACCCGCTCCGAGAGCTGGCGGAACAGCCGGAGACCGTCGCCGAGGTCGCTCGGTCGCAGGTCGCGTTCGAGGCCGCCAGCAGCGACTTCTCCCGCCATCAGCAGGAGCAGCGGCTCGCGCTCGGGCCGGAGCTCAATGCCGCCGAACGGGCGGCCGTCGTGCAGCTCGACCGCATGTGGCCTGCGCCGCCCGCCCGCCTCTGGCGGCGCTGGCAGCGGCTCCTCATCCCGCTCGGCGTGGTCGCGCCGTCGGAGCTCCCGGGCCCTGTTCATCTGCCGCAGCTGCTCCTGCTGGC
>CAIQPA010000366.1 GCA_903873545.1 uncultured delta proteobacterium | reverse complement strand
CCTGCCTCGCGGAGCGTCTGCAGAATCTCGGGCTCGTGCTGGTGCTCCAGCACCTTGTAGGCCCGCAGGTTGCCGTCACGGAGCGGGTGGTGGGTCCCCTCAGCGGGTGTCATCCCCGAGCCCGACGAGCCGGTCATCGCGGTCACATCGATGCGGCCCGTGAGCCAGCCTGCACGCGCGGCAGGCAGCAGCGCCAGCTCAATCGCCGTCGCAAAGCAGCCCGGGCAGGCCACCAGCTTCGCCGTTGCGATCGCCTCACGGTTGAGCTCCGGCAGCCCATAGACGGCACCCGCGAGCAGGTCGGAGGCCTCATGCGGCCGGTGATACCAGCGGGCATAGTCGTCGGGGCTCTTGAGGCGGTAGTCAGCAGACAGGTCGATGACCCGCTTGCCGGCGCGGATGAAGGGCTCGAGCGCCTTCACCGACTCGCCATGCGGCATCGCGCCGAAGATGAGGTCGGCCTCCTCGAGCAGCTGCTCCGTCGAAGGGTCGCTGAAGCGGAGCTCGGACAGCTCCTCAAAGTTGCGATGCACCGTGCCGATCAGCTGCCCGGCCCGCGTGCGGCTGGTGGCATGTACCACCTGCACATCTTCGCGGGGCAGGAGGAAGCGGAGCAGCTCACCGCCTCCATATCCCGTCGCGCCGAGGACGGCGACCCGGGTCAAGGAGAAGCCCCTTCGCGGAGGCCCAGCTTGGCCGCCACGAGCCGCGCGAGCGACTCTGCTTCGAGACGGGCGTTGGCGGCTTCGATGCCCAGCGTGCCCCGGATGTAGGTTGTGCCAACGGCGTTGTCGGTTACCGGCCCGCTCATCACGTCGACCGCGTGGCCCCGCTCCGCCATGAACTGCGCTCCTCCCCAGGCGCCGACCAGGTCGTTGGCGCAGAGCACCCGCACCCGCGTCCGCGCCAGAATCGACGCATCTGCGAGGATGCTGTCCACATGGTAGCCGCCGATGATGCCGTCGCCGAGCTCCAGCACGATGGCGTCGGGCGACGACTTCTCGAGCTGCCCGATGACCGTTCGCGCAACCGCCGCCAGATCGACCGTGTTGACCGTGCTCGGCAGGCCGCACTCCAGGAACGACGAGGTGGCGATGGCGCCGTTGTCGGCCATCTTCAGCACATCGCGGAGGGCCGCGACACCCGAGAGCTTGCCCGCCGCGATGCGGTGGCCGGCCACGCTCAGCACCCGGATGATCTCGGTGGCCGCGTAGGTCTTTCCGCTGTTCATGCAGGTGCCGACAATCAGCAGCAGCGGCGGCCCGGAAGGCTCGAGCGGACCACGAGAGGGCAGGGCGAAGTCGCCGATGTTGAGCAGCTTGCCGCCGCGGGTCACATTGCCCAGCACCTCGACCGTGATTGGCGGTCCGAGGTCGCGGTTGGGCGCGTCGCAGATGCCGATGACGCCGCCGATGTTGAGCAGCGAGAGGTGGTCGCCCACAGCCACCGTCTCCGGCACATGGCCCATGTAGCCATGCAGCGCGCGACGGGCGCCGAGCACGCCGGCGATGAGGTTGCCGCGCACCACGCGGGCCATGCGGCCCGAGGGCAGCTCGATCTCGCCGTAGGCCCGGTTTTCGCCAAGCGCGCGGACCACGACCACATCGCCCTCTTGGGCGCGGCACTCGGTCGAGATCTCGACAATG
>CAIQPA010000365.1 GCA_903873545.1 uncultured delta proteobacterium | reverse complement strand
TCGGGGCTCACGGAGCCCGAGTCCGCCATCTTCCTGAGCACGGTGCCCGGCGCCGAGTCGTTTCACCTCTTCGTTCGTGAGAGCAAGCCTGAAGAAGAGCGCTGGAACGGCATCCGGCTGGGGCTGAAGGGCGCTGCTGAAAAGCTCGGTGCCGACAAGGTCCACAGCAGCGCTGCCATGCACGAGGAGCTCTCTTCGCTCATCGCCTCGGTGGACCGCCTTCACTTCACCTTGGGCAACGATGAGGCCTACGACCGCACGGTCATCGCGATTCTCGGGAGCTGCCGCGAGGGGCGTCGCCGGGCGCGCAGCGGGCCGTCCGAGGTGTCCGATGCAGAGCTCATTCTGCACCGGCTTCGCATGTTCAAGCAGCCGGATGAGCTCGAGGTGATGGCAGAGGCCGCACGCGTGTCGGCAGCGGGTCATCTGGCCGGTATGAAGGCGGTTCGGCCGGGCATGAACGAGGCGGAGTTGCAGGGCATCGTCGAGTCCACCTTCAAGCGCGAGGGGGCCTCCTGCCCCTCCTTCAACTCGATCGTGGCAGGTGGCGACCGGGCCTATGTGCTGCACTACGAGGCCAACGACGCGACGCTCGCCGATGGTGAGCTGGTGATGGTGGACGCGGGCGCCGAGGTGCTAGGCTACGCCGGTGACATCTCGCGGACCTACCCCGTGGGTGCAGCTTTCACGCCGGCGCAGCGGACTGCCTACGAGTTGGTGCTCGCCGCGCAGGAATACGCCATCACGCTGGTGCAGGTCGGGGCCACCAACCAGCAGGTGCATGAGAAGACGACGGCGCGACTCGCGGAGCTCCTCCGCGCCTCCGACATCCTGGAGCCGGCCGCTGCCGAGGCGACGCGCACCGAGGGAATCGGCGAGTACTTCCCGCATGGAACTGGCCACTACCTAGGCCTCGATGTGCACGATGTGGGTACCTACCTCGAGCGTGGGAACCGAGCCTTCGCCTACCGGCCGGGCATGGTCGTGACGATCGAGCCTGGCCTCTACCTGAGCGCATCCAACCTTGGTGTTCGGCCCGCCTACCGCGGTATCAGCATCCGCATCGAGGATGATGTTGTGGTCACAGAGGCAGGGCCGCGTGTATTGACCGCGGGTGTGCCGAAGTCTGTCGCAGAGATTGAGTCGATTCGCGCTGCAGCGCTGGGAGTGAAGTAATGCCGACCGTTCATCCGACCCTCGAGGCTCTCCGGAGCCATGACTATTCTGCCGGTGGCATCTCGCGTGAGCTCGCGCTGGAGGCGACGCTTCTCACAGGCATCGACCTCTGGGACCTCTTTGCGCTGGCAAACCGGGTGCGGCACGAGCAGGTGGGCGACGAAGTCCATCTCTGCGGCATCATCAACGCCAAGTCGGGCCACTGCCCCGAGGACTGCAAGTTCTGCGCGCAGTCGCGCCATTACGACACAGGCATCCAGACCTACCCGCTGCTCGATCCCATCGAGATGGAGATCGCGGCGGAGCGTGCCGCGCGCGAAGGCGCGGGCCGGTTCGGCATCGTGACCGCGACGAAGGCGCTCACCAGGGGCGCGTTCCTCGACACGGTGCTCGAGTCGGTGCGTCGCATCAAGGCGGAGGGCAAGGTTCAGCCCGATGCCTCGCTCGGCATCATCTACGAGCCCGAGATTGCGGTCATGCTCAAGGAGGCCGGCCTCGGTGAGTTCAATCACAACCTCGAGACCTCGCGGCGCTACTTCGGCGAGATCTGCACGACCCACAGCTACGACGAGCGACTGAACACGCTGAAGTATCTGAAGGCGGCAGGGATTATGGTTTGCTCGGGCGGCATCTTCGGCATGGGCGAGAGCTGGGATGACCGGGTCGACCTGGCGCTGGAGCTTCGCGGCGTGGGCGTCGACACCGTCCCGATGAACTTCCTGCACCGGATCGACGGCACGCCGCTCGAGAAGATGGAGCCGATGGAGCCGCTCGAGGTGCTCCACTGCATCGCGCTCTTCCGGCTGCTGCTGCCGCAGATGGAGATCAAGGTTGCAGGCGGTCGCGAGATCAACCTTCGGAGCCTGCAGCCGCTCATGTTCTCTTCGGGTGCCAACTCGACGATGGTGGGCAACTACCTGACGACGCGCGGTTGGAACGCGGCGAAGGACCATGAGATGATTGCGGATCTTGGGCTGAAGGTGGCCTGCGAGTCGCCTGCTTCGGGTGCCGAGATTGCCTGAGTTTGGGCTGCGGTCGCTGCGAGGTGTGGCGGTCGCGGCGCTGCTCTCCGGCTGCGGCGGTCGTGCGGTTGCGGTCGTCGAAGAGGAGCCCGAGGCGGAGCGCAGCGAGATCTCAGCGGAGGCTGTGCAGCACGTTCTCGAGGGCCATCTCGCAAAGCTCGGCAACCAGCGGGCCGAGCAGCTTGCGGCGCTCGACGGTGCCGTCGCGGCCGATGGGAAGGACGCTGGGCTGCGGCTGGCCTATGCGGAGGCGCTCTTCTTGTCGGACAAGCCGGAGGAGGCGCGCCGCGAGTTGAAGATCGCGGGTGGACTCGGTGCGGCTCCCTGGGAGCTGGCGTTGGTAGAGTTCCCCTACGTGCAGCGGAAGGGGAGCGTGCAGGCGACGGTTGCGCTGTTTGTCGGGGCGTCGCGTGAGAATGCGCCGGACCGCTTCTTTCAGCAGTGGCGTCAGGTTGCGGGTCGCTCGGGATCCGAGGCGGAGCGGCAGGCCTGCCAGGCCTGGACGGTGGCCTATCCGCGCCAGGCGACTGGCTGGGGCTGTCTGGGCGAGGTGGAGCGCAGGGAAGGGCGAATCGCGGAGGCCGCGGACTTCTACAGGCAGGCCGCGGAGGCCGGCTCGGAGGCCCATGCGGGCGAACTGATGGAGCTGCTCTCGGAGCAGGGCAGCCTGGCGGAGCTGATGGCGCTCGCAGCGCCGGTCGCCGCGCGGTTTCGTGAGTCGGTCGCGGTGACCGTGGGCTTCGCGCAGCTTCAGGCGGTGGAGGCCCAGCGTGGGCCGGATTCGGCCTGCGAAACGCTCCAGGGGCTGGCTGGTCGGATTGGCGGAAACGTTCGCCGCTACGCAGATGCGGTGGACCGGGTTCGGGCCACGGCGCGGCCTGAATTGCTGCGCTGCTTTGTTGCGTCGGCGCTTGCCACAAGAGGCCGCAACGAGGCGATGGTGCTGGCCTCGTCTGTGGCCTTTGATGCGGCAGGACTGTTCGATGAGGCGCGGCCGTTGCTGGAGCGGGTGATTGAGATCGACCCGTCAAATGCGTTGGCGCTCAACCAGCTGGGCTACAGTCTAGCCGAGCGCAACCTCGAGCTTGCAACGGCGCTGAGCTATCTTGAGCGGGCCCATCGGTTGCGGCCGGAGGATGGCGGCATCCTCGATTCGCTGGCCTGGGTCTACTTCCGGTTGGGGCGGTTTGCGGAGGCCGAGCCGCTCGCGCGCCGCGCCATCGAGCTGGCCGGTGAGGGGGCGGTGCTGGTCGACCACCTGGGCGACATTCTTTGGGCGCTCGGCAAAAAAGAGGAGGCGATCGAGCAGTGGCGCATGGCCTACTGGAATGCCGGGGAGGGCGACGAGGATGTGCGCACGACCGTGCCTGACAAGCTGCAGCGGGCTGGAGCACCACTCGAAGAGGGCGGTGAGGGCGACGGCGAAGAGGGCGGTGAGGGCGACGACGAAGGGGGCGACGGCGAAGAAGGCGAGGAGTAGCGCGCGTCACACCTGCGACGAAACTTGTCGTGGAGGTCGATCAGGCGGTATCGTGGAGCACATGCCGAAGCTTCGCGTTGGAAGCATCGACGGGGTCGCGAGACGC
>CAIQPA010000364.1 GCA_903873545.1 uncultured delta proteobacterium | reverse complement strand
ACACGATTCCGTCCGCCCTCCTTGGCCCGGTAGAGCAGCCGATCGGCCATCGCCCAGAGGTCTGTTGGAATCGCCTCCTCAGAGGGCACGAGGCTTGCGATGCCAACGCTCACCGTCACAACGCTCCCCGCCGAGGAGCGGCTGTGCCCGATCGCGAGCGCCTCGATGGCGTTTCTGACCTCTTCGGCCACGGTGCCGGCGGCCTGCAGATCGCACTCGGGCAAGATGATGGCAAACTCCTCACCACCGTAACGGGCCGCCATGTCGCCGCTCCGCTTGATGCAGCCCTTCAGAGCGGCTCCAACAGCCTTGAGACATTCGTCGCCCGGCCCGTGGCCGTAGGTGTCGTTGAAGAGCTTGAAGTGGTCGACATCGAGGAGTGCGACGGAGAGGGGGAGTCCGGAGCGCGGGCAGCGGTGCCACTCTCGCTCGAGTTTCTGGTCGAGCGAGCGGCGGTTGTAGAGGCCGGTGAGCCCATCTCGGAAGGCGTAGCTGGCGATGAGGTCGGCCTGTGCCTTGAGGCGGAGCTGCGTGCGCACCCGCGCCTTCACGACGGCGTGGTTGAAGGGCTTGGTGATGTAGTCTGCGGCGCCCAGATCGAAGCCGTGCGTCTCGTCGTCGGCGTCGCCAAGCGCGGTGATGAAGATGATGGGGATGCCCTGTGTGGCGGGGTCCTCTTTGAGGGCTTTGCAGACGTCGTGGCCGCTGATGCCCGGCATGGTGACATCGAGGAGGATGAGGTCGGGCAGGTTGGCCCGCGCTGCCGTGAGGCCATGTTCGCCGTCTGTCGCCACCATCACACGACAGTCGTCACGGAGCAGCGCATGGAGCGCGCTGAGGTTGAAGCGTTCATCGTCGACGATGAGCACGGTGGGCCTGTCGGAGGCGGTCGGCGTGAGGCTCATGGCAGTTCCGATTCGAGTTGTCGGAGGGTCGCGAAGGCCAGCTCGAAGTCGAACGACTCGGTGGCGCGAAGGAGTGCTGCAGAGGTGGCTCCGAAGTGGGATTCCGCGAGCATCTGGTGCAAGAGTTCAGCCCGCTCGATGGCGTCGGGATTGAGCTGTTCGAGCAGGGGCGCGAGCTCCGCGCAGCGGGCCCGAACGGTCGAGAGATCGAGCTCGGCTGAGTGCTGGGCAGGCGCCGTCGAGGGGCTGGTTCGCGCGGCGATGGCGGCGGTTACCTCCGCGAGTGCAACGGTGAGCTCCTCGACACGTCCGGCGGCATCGTCGACCCGCCTCTCGGAGAGAGCCCGCTCGATGAAGGTTGCGGCCTCCTGCAGGCGTGCCGCTTCGAGCGACCCTGCGAGCCCCTTGAGGGTGTGCGCGATGCGCTCCGCAGCCGCGAGGTTCTGCTTGAGCAGTGCAACGCGCAGCCTCTCTCCATCCCCCGCGTGGTCGGCGTGGAAGTTCATGAGGAGTCGCTTGAGCAACGGCCGGTTCCCGCCGAGCCGCCGCAGCGCCGCGGCGAGGTCGATGCCTGGGATTGTCTCGGGGAGGGCCTGCGGATCAGCCTCGGCCTGCGCATTGAGCGTGATGGGCAGCGGCCGGTCGGAGGGACGGATCGCGGCGAGGAGGGCCGCGAAGAGCTCGCGCGTGTCGATCGGCTTGGCGATGTGTCCGTTCATCCCGACAGCCGCAACCTTGGCTCGGTCTTCGGCCAGCACATTGGCGGTCATCGCGAGGATGGGGAGCGTGGCGAATCGGGCATCTTTGCGGAGCAGCGCAGTGGCGGTGTAGCCATCCATGACGGGCATCTGGATGTCCATCAGCACGCAGTCAAAGTCGGCCTGATGCAGCCGGTCGACGGCCTCCTGCCCGTTGGTCACCGACTCGACAACGAAGGCGCTTTGCTCGAGCAGTTCGGTGGCAACCTGCCGGTTGATCGCGTTGTCTTCGACGATGAGAATACGGGCGCCCTGAATGGCGCGGAGGTCGGGGATGGATGCAAAGGACCTGTCTCGCAGCCGACTCCGGTTCGTCAGGACGGTGGCACCGAAGAGGCTGGCGATGGTGTCGAAGAGGAGCGAGGCGTTGATGGGCTTGGAGATTACCTCATCGACGTCCTGGTTGCTCTGGAGTTCGTCGCTCGCGAGCCTCGTCGCCGCCGTGACCAGAATGAGCTTCGGCATGACCGGGAGCTTCAATTCTTGCCGGATGCGGGTGGCCGCTGAGATGCCATCGAGACCCGGCATGCGGTAGTCCATGAGGACGAGCCGGAAGGGATCTTCGGAGGCCTCCACCAGACGCTCAAACGCAGCCTCGGCGCTGGCGACCGTCTCTACACGGAGCTTGAAGAGCTCGAGGTGAGCGCGGAGAATTTCGCGTGCGTTGGCGTTGTCGTCGACAACCAGCACGCGGGTCCCGACCAACTCGCTCGCTGTCGCCCGCTCCGTCTCGGCGAGCTGCTCTGCGACACCGAAGGGGATCTCGAAGAAGAAGGTGCTGCCCTTTGCAGGCTCACTTTCGGCCCAGATGCGACCCTCCATGAGTTCCACAAGCTGCCGGCTGATGGCGAGGCCGAGGCCGGTGCCGCCGAACTTGCGGGTGGTGGAGTCGTCGGCCTGGGAGAAGGCCTGAAAGAGGCGACCCATCTGCTCTTTCGAGATGCCGATGCCGGAGTCTCGGACCGCGAAGCGTAGCAGCGCCCTGCCGTCTGACATCGAGACGCAGGAGGTGTGGATGATGATGTCGCCCCGCTCCGTGAACTTCATTGCGTTGCTGGCGAGGTTGGTCAGCACCTGGCGCAGGCGGAGCGGGTCTCCGATGAGGTGACCCGGCACGTCCGGACCCTGCGAGAAATGGAGCTCGAGCCCCTTGTCTTCGATCTGGATGGCCATGATGGCCGCAACGCCCTCAAAGACCTGCTCGAGAGGGAAAGGAATGGCCTCCACGGGGAGCTTTCCGGCCTCGATCTTGGTGAAGTCGAGGATGTCGTTGAGCAGCCCGAGGAGCGAGTTGGCCGCGGAGTGGACCTTGTCGAGATAGTCCTGCTGTCGGGGGGTGAGTGCAGTGCGGAGAGCGAGCTCTGTGAGGCCGATGATGGCGTTCATCGGCGTGCGGATCTCGTGGCTCATGTTGGCGAGGAAGGAGCTCTT
>CAIQPA010000363.1 GCA_903873545.1 uncultured delta proteobacterium | reverse complement strand
GTTACCGTTCGCTCGCGATCTGACGCATCGTCGCCGCTGCCCTATCGGTTGAGCCTGCGTGGCCTTGGCGGCCCGCTGGCTAAGCCTTGAAGGTGGAGTTCGCTTCGCGGTGATTGTTGGCGTCGCCCGAGAGCGTCGACGGTGCATCTGCCATGATGTCGGCAGGCTCGAGGTCGGCTCGGTTGTGGTGGGCGTAGCAGCGGGAGAGGGCGACGGCGGAGCCGTAGACCGCGAGTGCTGCTGCGCGTACCTGCACGCTCTTGCGGACGGCCGTGTTCCAGCCGAACTCGCACTGGTCGAGGCGGATGCCGTCTGCCGGGCCCGTGAGCCCCGACTTGTCGATCATGAGGCCGCGGCCGACGGCGAAGGTGCCGGCGATCTTGGTGGGGCCCGAAGCGAAGAAGGCGAAGATGCAGCGCTTAAGAGTGACGGAGGCAGAGCCTGAAATCAGTGCGCCGCTCTGCGACTCGTTGCCGAAGAGAAAGAGCCCCTCGATGAGGACATCGCGGCAGCCACGAATCTCGAGGCGGTAGGAGCGGGTGAGTGGCTCGCGCGGACGGGCAAGCACGGCGAAGGGGAGCAGGGCATACTCTTCGTCGATGCGGGCCGCTTCGCCGGGATTGAGGGCCGCAAGTTCTCGCAGTTCGGCATAGGCTGCATTTACAATGCGGAGGTGGGTCAGTCCCTCGATGACCACATCCTCCTGCAGCGCGCCCTCCAGGTAGAACTGGTGCGCGGCGCGAGCTGTGGCTGCGTCTCCGTCGAACCAGGCGACCTGGGTGTTGGGGGTATGGCTGCGCCACCAGTTGAACCAGGGGGTATTGCCTGAACTGGCAGCCTGCTGCGGTCGCTCCTCGGGCAGCCCCTGGGCCGGCGCAAGGCGGATTTCACCGAGCTGTGCCCGCTCGCGCACGGCGGGGTCGGGTGCAGCGCGGTCGGCCTGCAGCCTGGCAATGGCCTCTGCGATGGCGCCGAAGGGGCGGTCTGCAGAACCGTCGCCAGCAAGGCTTCCCTCCTGCACATGCAAGAGGAAGGGTTGGACCACCGTGACGCGGGCTACGCCATCCATGGAGCCGGCTGTCGCGCCGCGTGTGGAGATTTGGACGGTCTTGGAGGGCTGTTGGCCGGGCAGCGCTAGGAGCGAGCCATCGTGCAGTTCGAGCTCAAAGCTGCCTGTACCGAGGTCGGGGATACGGATGCTGGCGGTGCCGGCCTCGGGCGCAATGCCGATGCCGTACACGGTACCATCGGGCGCGCGGAGCGAGGCGGTCGTGGGCCGGAAGAGGGCGCCGCCACGGATGGCGAGGTCGATTGCGAGGCTGTCCGAAATGGGGGCGGCCGAGATCTCTTCGGACCGGTTGGTCGCAACCAGCAGCCGGATGCGGCCCGGTCCTGCGCCGGGGGCCGAGGCGAGCGAGACGATGGTCGCGGCGACCGACTCCCAAGAGACCCGCAACACGGCTCGCGGAGAGCGTTCGAGTTCACGCGCGCCGGCAAACTCGTGGAGCGGGCGAGGCGGGGTCCAGAGGGGCGTCACGCCGCGCGTCGGGTCGATATAGGCCAGTTGCACCGTGGCCTCGCTCTTGGCCTCATGCATCAGGTGTTTGCCTCGAACTTCAAAGGCGATCTCCTCACCGAAGGCGAGGTTGGGCGCCAGCCGAACACCCTGGAGTTCGGGCTCCGCATAGACGGGGCGCGTGGCCGGGCGAGCCGGGGCGGTGGGAGCCGGCAGGCGCGATGTAGCTGGTGATGTAACCACGGGCGCTTCGACCACCGCATGTGCAGCTGTGGTCCGAAGTTTGGGGTCGTTGAGGCCAAGGTCAAGGTTGAAGTCGAGTTTGTCTTTGTCTTCGCGGCTCGGCAGGGGAGGGGTGATAATCGCGGCCGTTGTTGGAGGCGCGAAGAGCGTCGCAACCTGAGAGGGCGGCGTGAGGGGCGTCGCCATCTCGGTGCCGCCCGTGAGGCCGAGCTCGGCATCGAGCGAGTCGGCACCGCTCAGACCGTCGTTCACGCCGAAGGGATCGCCGAAGCCGAGCCCAACGCCGACCGGCTCTTCGATGCCGAAGGGGTCATCCGCGAAGGATTGGAAGCTATCGGGCGCGGAGGTCGCGCCGGTCGAGGCGGGGGTTGGGCCGCCAAACTGCTGGTCGGCAAAGGGGTTGGCTGAGGAGATGCCGCCCGTGTCGGAATCTCCGAAGGGGTTGTTGCCGGCGTCACCGAACGGGTTGTTGCTCGCATCGTCGAAGGGGCTGCCGCTCTTCTCGCCGAAGGGGTTGTTGCCGGCGTCGCCGAAGGGGTTGTCGCTGAAGGTGGTGGACTGCTTGGAGCCCGTCGCCCAGCGGTCTGCGGGGTCGCGCTCTGCCCGTTGGGCTCCGCCTGTAGCGTGCGGCCGGACTATCTTGGGGGCAGACGCGGTGCCGGTGGCGGGGTTGGCCAGCGTGGCGTGTCCGGCATGCGACTGCGCAGCGAACGCAGGGTTGGCCGTGGTGAACTTGGGGGAACCAGGGATGATCGGCATGGCCTTTGTCGCGCCAGGCTTGGGTGGCACAAACCGGCCTATGTTGCGGGCTTGGTAGGTGCCGAGCACGAAGACGGCGATGCCAATGACCGTGACGGCGGCTGCCAATGCCGGTGATTGAAGCATGGGCTGCTGCACGACGCAGGCGCCGAATCCCGAATCTGGCCCGCCGCCCGTGGCAGCGCCGAGCGCACAGAGCAGGACGGGGTAGAGTAACGAACCGCCCGCGAGCAGGAAGAGCACGAGGCCTACCTTCGCGATCGCGCTCCAAGTCTTGGGTGCCTTGAAATCCAGAGCCATGCGGTCGTTGCGGAGGAGGTGTGGAGGTGGCCTTGGGGCCGGCAGAGAGGGTCGCTAGCAGGTTGCGGGCCTGCTTCCTAGCGCGAGCGGGGGTTCAGGCGAGGAGGCGCTTGGCGATGACCATGCGCTGGACCTGCGAGGTTCCCTCGTAAATCTGGAGCAGTTTGGCGTCGCGCATGAGCTTCTCGACGGGATACTCTTTGACGTAACCGTTGCCGCCGAAGACCTGAACGGCGTCGGTGGCGACCCGCATGGCGTTGTCGGCGCAGAAGCACTTGGCGTAGGCGCTGAGCATGGCGCTGGGCTGGTCTCGGTCGAGGAGCGTGGCGGCCTTGTAGGTGAGCAGGTGGCCGGCCTCATAGGCGATGGCCATGTCGGCGATGATGAACTGGATCGCCTGGTGCTGCGCGATGGGCACGCCAAAGGTCTTGCGCTCCTTGGCATACTTCACCGACTCGTCGATGGCGCGGCGCATGATGCCGAGGCCGAAGGCGGCGATGTCGGGGCGGGTGCGGTCGAAGGTGGCCATGGCCAGCTTGAAGCCGTCGCCCTCGGCGCCAAGCAGGTTGGCGGCGGGGATGGCGCAATCCTCGAGGTGGATGGCGGTGGTGTTGGAGCAGCGCTGCCCCATCTTGTTCTCCTTCTTGCCGATGGAGAGACCGGGTGTGTCCTTGGGGACAATGAAGGCCGAAATGCCCTTGTGGCGGGTTGCGGCGTCGCGGGTGGCGAAGATGACAATGAAGTCTGCGTGGCCGCCGTTGGTGATCCACTGCTTGGAGCCGTTGAGGACAAAGGTGTCGCCCTTGCGCTCGTAACGGCAGCGGAGGCCTGCGACGTCGGAGCCTGCGTCGGGTTCGCTGGTCGCGTACGAGGCGAAGGAGAGGGCGCCGGTGAGGCCGCCGAGGTACTGCTTCTTCTGCTCGTGGGTGCCGGCGAGGAAGATGGGGGTCGCCGCGAGGTTGTTGGCGGAGATGGTGGTGGCGACGCCGACGCAGCCGTAGGAGAGCTCCTCGCAGATGATGGCATGCTCAAAGGCGCCAAGCCCGAGGCCGCCGTACTCCTCGGGGATCTCGACGTTCATGAGGCCGAGGTCGAAGGCCTTGGCGCAGATGTCGCGGGGGAAGGTGCCGTGCTCGTCGAGCTCACCGGCGACAGGGATGATGACATCGCGGGCAAAGGCGCGGGCGGTATCACGGATGGCAACTTGCTCTTCGGTGAGTTCGAACTGGTACATGGCGCTTCTGCTCCTTCGGACGATGGGTCTTGGCGGGTCTACCGCGCACCGTTAGTACCGACAAGTGCGAAGCGGCAGTGCGGAGGCAGAAGATGAAGACCGAGGCGTGGGTGTTGGTTCGCAACGGAGCGGCTGAAAGTTCATTTGAGCAGCGCTCCGTGGAGCTCCGCCCACCGGTCGCCGGCGAGGTGGTCATCGATGCGGCAGCCTTCGGGCTCAACTTTGCCGATGTGATGGCGCGGCTTGGCGTCTACCCCGACGCGCCTCCCAACCCTGCCACCCTGGGCTACGAGGTGGCCGGCCTCATCTCCGCCGTGGGTCCTGGCGTGGAAGGTTGGAAGGTGGGTGATCGTGTGATGGCGCTCACCCGCTTCGGGGGCTACGGCCGCCGCGTGGTGACGCTCGCCGAGGGGCTGGTTGCGCTGCCCGAAGGGCTCGACTTCGCGCAGGCTGCAGCGATCCCCGTACAGGGTGCGACCGCGGTCTGGTGCGCGGAGTGGGTCGCGACCATCCATGCGGGCGACACGGTCCTCATCCGCGCTGCTGCCGGCGGCGTGGGCCTCTGGCTCACGCAGATG
>CAIQPA010000362.1 GCA_903873545.1 uncultured delta proteobacterium | reverse complement strand
GCTGTTGGCGCTGATGGCGGAAAAGCCGAGCTCCCGCGCCGTCATCTCACGGTCAATCGGAAGGCTGGTGCCGGCGCAGGCGCCGCTGCCGAGCGGCGAGACATCGGCCGATGCCGCAGCGGCCTCGATGCGCACCACGTCACGCGCAAGCATCTCTGCATAGGCCAGCAGGTGGTGGCCCAGCGTGCTCGGCATGCCACGCTGCAGGTGGGTGTAGGCCGGCAGCAGCGTCTCCGCCTCGCTCTCGGCCCGCTCCGCCAGCATGACGATCAGGCGTGTGAGTTGCGCCACGAGCGCCGCCGCTGCCCGCTTCACATAGAGCCGTGTGTCGGTGGCCACCTGGTCGTTCCGGCTCCGCGCCGTGTGCAGCCGCTTGCCCGGCTCGCCGACGAGGTCGGTCAACCGGCGCTCCACCGCCATGTGGATGTCTTCGTCCACCGGCAGCACAGCAAAGGTGCCAGCCTCGAACTCCGCTTCGACCGTCGCCAGCCCCGCCAGGATGGCGGCAAGGTCGTCGGCCGTCAGAAGCCCGCAGGCCTGCAGCATCCGGGCGTGGGCCCGCGACCCGGCGAGGTCTTCGCGCCAGAGCACGATGTCGAAGGAGATCGACTTGTTGATGTTGTCGAGCGCCGCCGCGGTGCTCGCGCCGAACCGGCCTGCCCAGGCCCGCTCCTGCGTCACGGCTGCACCATCCGCCACCAGGCCTCTGCCGCTCGGGCGTAGCCCGCCGCGCCGGCGACGACCTCGGAGCAGAGGATGAACTCATCGGCCTGGTGCGACCGCTCGGGGCGGCCCGGCCCCATCACGATGGCCGGCACATGGCTCACCCAGAAGAGGTCGCAGACGCTCGGGAAGACGCCCGCCTCCGCCTGCCCGGTCGCCTCGAGGGCGGCCAGTACAACCGCGCTCTTGTGGTCGGTGTGGACCGGCGCAAAGCGGTTCGAGCGAATGATGAGCTGCCCCTGCTCGCTGTCGGCTGCGGCGCGGAGGTGGTCGATCATCTTGAGGTTGTTGAAGAAGGGGGTGGTGCGGCAGTCGATGGTCAGCGTGCAGGCGTCGGGCACCACGTTGCTCTGCGTGCCGCCCTCGATCATGGTCACCTGTGCGGTCGGCTTCTCCATGTCGCCCGGGATGTTGATGTCGGGCGTCGCGATACGATCGATGACCCGCGCTGCGGCGTGCACCGCGTTGTGTCCCTGCCAGGGGCGCGAGGCGTGGGCTCGGCGGCCCGGCACCTTGATGGCGGCCTTCACCAGCCCGCGCTGTGCGGCAGCCACCAGCATGTCGTTGGGCTCGCCGATGATGGCCGAATCGTAGCGCGGGAGCAGGTGGGCGATGCGCTCCATGCCCTCGCCCCCCGTCTCTTCGTCGCAGCTCGCGCAGACAACCAGGTTGCCCGCAAAGCCGGCCTCTTTGAGTGCCACCGCCGCAGCGAACTGCGCGGCCACGCTCCCCTTCGCATCGTTGGCCCCAAGGCCGTGGAGCCGGTCGCCCTCGATGGCGCCGTCCCAAGGGTCACGCTTCCAGGTCTCGCCCGCCTTGACGGTGTCGAGGTGGCTGTTGAGCAGCAGCGCAGGGCCTTCGCCGCTGCCCAGCGTCAGCCAGACATTGCGGCCGTCGACCACCGGCACAAAGCCCGCCGCCTCGGCAAACCGGGCATAGATGGCCACGTTTCCCAGCTCGTTGCCGCTGATCGACTCCGACCGCACAAGCTCTGCGAGGAGCTCAATCGCAAGATGGTTCCCGGCCATCGTCAGGGCACAATCATCGTGCCGCAGCCCGACTCGGTGAAGACCTCGAGCAGCAGCTGATGCGCCTCGAGCGCGCTCAGGATGTGCACCTGCCCGCAGCCCCGCTCGATGGCGTAGACCGCCTCCTCGACCTTGGGGATCATGCCGCCATCCACAATCTTCTTCTCGATGGCTTCGCGGGCCTGGCTCGCCGTGAGCCGGCTGATGAGCGAGGTGCTGTCGTTGATGTCGAGCATCACGCCCGGCGTCGCCGTCATCAGCACCAGCTTCTCTGCATTGAGCTCCGCTGCAACCCGCGCCGCAACCGTGTCGGCGTTGATGTTCAGCACGTTGCCGACGGCGTCTGCGCCGAGCGGCGAGAGCACCGGCAGGTAGCCCTCGTCGAGGAGCAGCCGGAGCAGCTTCGTGTCGATGCGCTCGATGTCGCCCACCTCACCAAAGTCCACCACCTCATCGCCCGACCCCGACACCTTCGAAGGCGGCCGGCGGCGCGCCTCGATGACCCCCGCAGCCACGCCCGAGACGCCCATCGCCTTCACGCCGTGACGCTTGAGCGCCGACAGGATCTCGATGCTCATCTTGCCCGCCAGCACCATCTTGAGCGCGTCGAGCAACCCCTTGTCGGTCACCCGGCGGCCACCCACGAAGCGGCTCGGCACGCCGAGCTGATCGGCCATCTCGGTGATCTGCTTGCCGCCGCCATGCACCAGCACCATCCGCACGCCCACAAGGTGGAGCAGCGTCACGTCGCCGATGAGCCGGTCGAGCACTTCGGGGTCGACCATCGTCTCACCGCCAAACTTCACCACAAAGGTCGTCCCCTTGAAGCGTTGAATGTAGGGGAGCGCCTGCTTGAGAACCGTGATGTCTTGCAATGGGAATCCTTGGAGAGCTGCAGCGTTCAAAGGGGTTTCTTAGGGCGGGGGCTACTTGCCGAGCAGGCGGAGCAGCAGCGCTTTCTGAACATGGAGCCGGTTTTCGGCCTCGTCGTAACAGGCGTTCCGGTCGGAATCGAGGACCTCATCGTCCACGACTACGTTCCGGCGCACCGGCAGGCAGTGCATGAAGAAGCCGTTGTCGGTCGCCTCCATGTGGCGCATCGAGACCCGCCAGGTGCCGCGGAGCGCCGCCTTGAGCCGCGTCTCCTCGTCCGGGTGCTGGTAGTTCGCGATGCTGCCCCAGCTCTTGGCGTAGACCACGCGGGCGCCCGGCATCGCATCTTCGATGTCGTTGTAGACGGTGACCGAACCGCCCGCGCCGCGGGCAAGCTGGTTGGCCCGGCTCATGATGTCGGCATCGAGCTCCCAGCCTTCGGGGTGGGCAAGCCGCACCTCCATGCCGAACTTCGCCGCCTCGAGCAGGATCGAGTTGGGCACCGCCATCGGCAGCGCCTTGGGGTGGTAGGCCCAGGAGATGACGATCGGCTGCCCCTTGGGCGAGCCGATGCGCTCCTGAATCGTCAGCAGGTCGGCCAGGCTCTGGCAGGGGTGGTAGAGCGACGACTCAAGGTTGATGATGGGCACATCGGCCCACTTCGCGAAGGCCGACAGGATGGGGTCCATCCGGTCTTCGCCCCAGCTCCGCCGC
>CAIQPA010000361.1 GCA_903873545.1 uncultured delta proteobacterium | reverse complement strand
TCGTGCGCCAGCTCCAGCTCCGCCACCGACGCACGGCAGTCGGGCATCTTCTCGATGAGGAAGGGGAAAAGCGTCACCTCCTCATACTCGAAGTGGGCAAACAGCTCCTCCTGGGCCAGCTCCATGAAGCTATCGAGCGGCTCGCGCAGCTCGGCTGCCTGGCGGTCGCCACGCAGCACCTCCTGAATACCCCCACGCAGGTCGTCGACCAACCGCGTCAGGTGGTGGTGATCATGCTCCAACTTCTGGACGGGATCCAACTCGTGTGACATCTTCCACTCTCGCTGGATGTACGGCTCCGGAACGGCTCCGAACCCTCGGCCAAGCAACCCTCTCCAAGACAGCAACACGGCTCGGTTGTGTCCCAAGAGCTCCTAGCATCTCACACGACCATTCGCATTCCCGAATTGCGGAATGTGGCCGTCACCGAGCGTCTGGTCGCCATCATCGACCACCCCGCCTTCCAGCGGCTCCGCTCCGTCCGCCAGCTCGGGCCCACCCACCTCGTCTATCCCGGCGCCGTCCACTCCCGCTTCGAGCACTCACTCGGCGTCTTCGACATGGGCCGCCAGTACCTCACCGCCCTGCTCCGCGACCCCAACGTCGCCGCCTCGCTCACCGAAGAAGACATCACCGTCTGCCTCCTCGGCTGCCTCCTCCACGACCTCGGCCACTACCCCTTCGCCCACAGCCTCGAGGCCATCCACCGCAAGGGCGGCGACACCCCGCGCCACGAAGACCTCAGCGGCTCCATCATCCGCAACTCGGTCGCGCCGCGGACCAAGGGCCCCTCCATCGCCTCCATCATCGAGAAGCAGTTCGGCCTCGACCCCGCCGAGGTCATCGCGCTCATCAAGCACAAGCCAACCCACCACGCCCGCCCGGAGCGCCGGCTGGTCGCCACCATCCTCTCCTCCGGCATCGACGCAGACAAGGCCGACTACCTCGAGCGCGACGCCATCCACATGGGCGTCGGCTACGGCCGCAACATCGACCATGCACGCCTCATCAGCAGCCTCTGCACCACACCGGCCGGCGACTCCATCGCCATCTCCGACAAGGGCCGCGTTGCCGCAGAAATCCTCGTCTTCTGCCGCTACACGATGTTCTCCGAGGCCTACTGGCACCACACCGTCCGCGCCGCCAGCGCCATGATGGAGCGGGCCCTCGCAGACTTCCTCCTGCGCGATAACCCGAGCCGCGAAGACCTCACCAGCATCCTCCTCGCCCGCTCCGACGACGCCTTCATCCAGTGGCTCGTCGACCACTCCCCGGCCCACTCCGCCACCCACCAGCTCCTCGGCGCCATGTCGGGCGGCTCACGCGCCCTCTATAAGCGCATCCTCACGCTCAGCCGCATCAACGAGGGGCGCGACGAACAGACCGCCTACGAGCGCATCTACCACCTCACCCCAGACCAGCTCGACGACCTCGAGAGCCGCCTCCGCGCCACCCTCGCACGGCTCCTCGGCAAGAAGGTCCCGGCCCATGCGCTCATCATCGACACACCGCCCCGCGACAAAGACCGCATCGAGTCGGTCCTTGTGGTTTCGCGCGGCCTGACACAGACCACCGCCGTCCCGCTCGAGCAGGTCTCCCGCGTCGTGCAGGGCATCGGCACCGACTTCATCAAAGTCGTGAAGAAGATCCGCCTCTTTGTTGCCCCCGAGCTCCGCGCCCAACTCTACGAAAAGGCCTCGCCCGACAGCGTCCGCGCAGAGCTCCTCGAGACCATCCTGAACTACAGCCCCACCGAATCTGCGCAGCAGCGCCTCTTCGAATAACGGCCTCTGCCACCGGCACCCCGATCATGTCGCAGCCCCCCGCCAAAACCAACCTCCTCGCCGAGCAGCCCGAGGCGCCCACCGCCCGCCTCTCGGCCTTCGACTTCATGAGCTCCGACAGGCCGCTCGACGCCCTCCTGCCCCAGCTCAAAGAGAGCCACATCCCCTTCGCGCCCATCCACCCCCGCCTGCTCGAGATGGCAGACGACGCGAATGCGGCGCAGTGGGTCATGCTCTGGTGGGGCGACCTGGCCTCGGAGCAGCTCCTCTTCAAGCAGCTCGCCAAGCTGGTCGAGGCCACCCTCCTCGCTGAGCTGTCGCGCACGCCGGCGCAGCGGCGCGAGCGCAACCCCCGCTACACCGGCCTCCACCTGCTGCAGCTCGTCGAGAGCCGCCTCGACACCAGCCGTCCGCTCCGCCCCTTCGGCCTCACCCGCAACATCGACACCGCCCCCGGCCGAGGCTGGATGCCGCTCGTGGAGCGCGAGGCCAAACGCACCGGCGTGGCCCTCCCCGCCGAGCCCTTCGCCCACTTCGCAGTCACCATCCGCCACCCCGACGGCGAGCTCGGCGCCAAGCTCGAGCAGGTCGAGGCGATGCTCCGCGACCGGCTCGCAGACGAGATCTGGGGCAACACGCCGGGCGTGCCGAGCCGCCTCGCCGCGACCTTCATCGAAGAGGTCTTCCACACCAAGATCCCGCCCACGCTCGACGGCCTCCGCACGCTCGAGATGCTGCTGGTATCGCAGCAGGCCGGCGCCATCCGCTGGATCCCGCCGATGCTCTTCCAGGC
>CAIQPA010000360.1 GCA_903873545.1 uncultured delta proteobacterium | reverse complement strand
GCCTTTGAAATCTTCCTTGGCTTCGCCACCCTCGCGTTCATCGCCGCCAACATTGACGCGAGACCTCCCGCGAATGCCATACTTTTCGCCACCCTCAAGAATGAACAACTTGAAATCTGACGGACCCATATCGCTGCGGCAGGTTGTGCGGTATCCGAGCGTCACCTCCCCTTCAGCGTCGCCATCGAGGTTTGTGAGGGCGATCGAGCCAGGCACAAACTCCGCGGTAAGATCAAACTCGCAAGCGCCGGAAAGCTCCTTGAGCGTTCTGGTTCGCTGGAGGGTGCTCCCGGTTTGCCGATAGGTCGCCACGTACAGGTCTCGAGATGCGCTTCCCTGGCTACCTCCATCGACCGTCATAAAGACCGCGAATGCATCATGGTCCCCCTCTTTCCAGCGCAGGACCTCCTTCACGGCGGCGCGGCCGTCGGCCACGTTTGCGTTGGCGATCTCATCGGCCGTGAGCCCGGATGGGAACCCGCCGCTCGTGTCGCGTGTGACGCTCTGCGGGATCGCGTCCCCAGTGACGTCTGCCGTCGGCGCAGCTGCTAGCGCCGCTTGCGGCTCTGCTGCTGCCGGTGGAGCGTTGTTCGCTTCCGCGATCTCGGCTGGCGCCGACGAGCACCCCGTCAGAACAAACATCAGGAGTGAAGCCGCAAGCAAGGTGAAAATGCCAGATTCGTTTTTCATATTACCCCTCAAAATTGTGGTGCCGAAATCGAATGGAAATTCAGCAGGAAGTTGCAGCGGCGCTGTTCAGATTCGTCGAAAAGCAACCTGAGAGCAGTCTATCTAGAATGATCCGGTGGATGACAAGCGTTTTGAGAGAGAGCGAACAGATTTGGCCCGCGAGAGATGGCAACGGTCTGGAGCAGCTCCGAATTCTCGCGCCGCGACCGCCAATCTGGAATCATCCCCGCGCGCTGTTTGCGCCATGTGTGGGAGGTTGATGATGAGAGGAGTGAGCGCCGCCCTGCGATTTGCGTGTCTGTTCGCCACAGCCTGTGCCCCCGGCCCGCGCGGGGATGAGATTCTGCAGAGCACCTCTGTTGAACCAAGCAATCATGCAGGATCGGGCTCGGGTTCCGCTGCGCAGCAAGCCCCGCCGGTGCCCGCGCTGCCCGTCACAAAGGTCCTCCCCCCGGCTGCGGAGCCACCCCCAGCCTCGCCCGCTGCGCTGCCCGCAGGCCCGCTCAACGAGGCCCAGCGCGCACCGCTCCTCGCCATCCGAAACGACCCGCCGCCCCCCGCCACTACCCGCAACACCCACTACTGGGTCTCCAACGAGGGTGCCCACCATCTCTGGCGCGAGCGCATCAGCGACCTGGGCGGCGCACTGGTTGGCGTCGGCACCGACCAACTCTACCTCATGGCCGGCTGGCAGCAGCCCGAGCTCCTCATCCCGATGGACTTCGACATCGAGATCGTGAAGGTCCACCGCCTCTACGGCATCGCCTTCGCAAACGCTGCCACGCCGCAGGCCTTCATGGACCTCTGGAACCGCAAGCCCACAGGCACCCCGCCGCTGGCTGCATTCGTCGAGACCGATGTGCAAGACCCGACCCTGCGGAAGGAGCTCCTCCGGTCGCTACGGACTGCCAACATCGTCATCCACGCTCGACTCCGGCAGCTCGTCCGCCTCTATGCACCGCGCCAAGTCGCCTGCTTCATCAACGATCAGACGCAGTATGACCGGGTGCGGAATCTGTGGCTGGAGCAGCGTGTCTTCCCCGTGCGCGGCGACCTCACAGCCGACACCACCATGCAGGACATTGCCGCTGCGCTCCGCAAGGTTGGAACACCACTCCGCGCGCTCTACCTCTCCAATGCCGAGCAGTACTTTCCCTATGGAGAGAGGTTTCGGCGGAACATCATGGTTCAGCCCTTCGACGACCGCTCGCTCGTGCTGCGCGGTTACCCGAGCACGGCCTACCGCCAGATTGAGGGCGACGAGTATCACTACAGCCACCAGCCGGCGCTCAACTTTGTCCAGCTCATGCAGGTGTCGTCCATCGCCAGTGTGCAGCAGCTGATGCGGACCTCCGTCAACACCGAGCCCTTCGGTACCTCCATCGTCAACCCCGACCCCACGCCGGCCAAGCGGGCCCCCAAGATTGCCCCGATGCGCGACGCAGTCGAGGGCAGCGGCCGCTAGCGGAGGCACCGTCGCCCACCGCGCATGTACGCGTTGAGGGTGGCCGAGTTCATCGTTCGATGCTACATCCCAGAGCGGGTGCGTGTTTCCGCACCGCAAAGGCGAGGTCTCCAGATGTATGGAATGGTGAATCAGGCAGTTCGCGGGCTCGTGACAGACAAGTTTGGTGCTGACACCTGGACCAAGATCCACACCGGTGCCGGCGCTCCCGAAAACTTCTCGGCCATGCAGCCCTACGACGACGCCGTGACCTACAACCTCGTCGGCAAGGCGGTTGAAGTCCTTGGCCTGCCGGCAGAGGCCATCCTCGCAGCCTTCGGGCAGTATTGGGTCAGCGATATCGCCACCAAACACTACGACACGATGATGGCCAGCACGGGTCGCGACTTCGCCGACTTCCTCGCCAACCTCGACCACATGCACCAGCGCATTAGGGTCACCTTCCCCGACTACCAGCCGCCCTCCTTCCGGGTGAAGAACCTTGAGCCGGGCAAGCTGCAGGTCGATTACTACTCGCACCGTCCCGGCCTCCTCCCCTTCGTCGAGGGCCTTTTCATGGGGCTGGGCGTCTACTTCAAAGAAGAGATTAGCTTCGAGCACATCGACGACACCGCGCACCGGCTGCCCTGCAAGCGCATGATCGTCTGGCATAAGGCCCTTTCGTGACACGGAGCCTCCGATGAGCGGAGCCATGCTGCTCGGCGACAACGAGTTCTCGCGCATCTTGCCCTTCCACCTGCTCTGGAATGCGGATGGGCTGCTCGAGCGGGTATCACCTGCCGTACGCCGACTCTGGTCGCTCGCTGACGACGCCGTTCCCGAGATTCGCCTCGTGCGCCCCTTCCCCGCGCTGCTCGACGCCTCCTGGTTCGTCGAACTCACCGACATGATCCTCACCGTGAGCTGCACCTCGGCACCGGCACGACTGCTCCGCGGCGAGATCCTGCCCATGCCCGACGGCCGCTGGCTCCTCTGCGGGCTCCCGCCCATCGGCCGGGTTTCAGACCTCGAGAGCGCCGGTCTTCGACTCAGCGACCTCCCGCTCCATAGCGGACTCGGCGATGCCCTCATCGCTTCGGAGGCCGCTCATATCTCGCTAACTGAGGCCAAGGGCGCGTTGGCAGATCTCGAGAAGGTCAACGCTTCGCTCCTCGCCATGAACGAGGCCTTCGGCCGTTTCGTCCCCCGCCCCTTCCTCGAGTCGCTCGGCATGAAGTCGCCGCTCGATGCCACGCTTGGAGCGCGCGCCAGCACCGAGACCACCGTGATGTTCGCCGACCTGCGCAACTTCACCAGCATCAGCGAGCAGCTCGAGGCCGGCGAAATCTTCGCCTTCATCAACCGCTACCTCGCCCATGTGGCACCCCGCATCCGCGAGAACGAGGGCTTCGTTGTCCACTACCTCGGCGACGGCATCCTGGCCCTCTTCAACGGTGCGCCGGAGCTCGCTGTGCGCGCTGCCATCGAGATGCAGCGGGCCCTCCACGAGGCGATGACCCATGGCGCCCTTGGCGCCTGTCTTCCGCCGGGTACCGAGGTCACCCTCGGCATCGGGCTCCACTTCGGGCGCATCGAGATGGGCATCGTCGGCGAGAGCGGCCGCTGGGACTCCTCTGTCATCTCGGATGCCGTCAACACCGCTGCCCGCGTGGAGGGTCTCACGAAGACCTTTGGTGCCGAGGTGCTTATCACGGGTGCCCTTGCAAAGCAGATGGCAGCGACGGGCCTGCTGCAGACGCGCAGGCTTGGACGAATCGAAGTCAAAGGCAGAGCGGAGCGTGTCGACCTGTACGAGGTGCTCGATTCGCTCCACCCAGCGCTCCGGGAACTCCGCCACGCCAACGCCCCCAAGCTGGCAGCTGCGATCACCGCCTTCGAAGCCGGCCTGCTCGAGGCTGCCGCGGAGGGGTTCCAGGCCTGTCTCACGACGGACCCGACCGACCGCGCCGCCCAGCACTACCTGGCGCTCTGCCACCGGTAGTTCGGCAGCTGCATCCGAACTCCAAAACGGCGCGCGCCCCGAGGTTGACCCCCGAGGCGCGATGCTCGTTCTAGGTCTGAAGACCTACTTGAGGTCGAACCGATCGAGGTTCATGACCTTGTCCCAGGCTGCCACGAAGTCGGCCACAAACTTCTTCTCGCCGCCGGCCATCGCATAGACTTCCGAGATGGCCCGGAGCTGCGAGTTGGAGCCGAAGATGAGATCGGCGCGGGTCGCCGTCCACTGCAGGTCGCCCGAGGCGCGGTCGTAGCCCTCGTAGAGGGTGTGCGAACCGGCCGCCGCCTTCCACTCGGTGCCCATGTCGAGGATGGCGGAGAAGAAGTCGTTCGTCAGCGTCTCTGCCCGCTTCGTGAAGACGCCATGCTGCGCCTTGCCCGTGTTGGCATTGAGGACGCGGAGGCCGCCGACCAGCACCGTCATCTCGGGGGCCGAGAGGGTGAGGAGCTGTGCGCGGTCAACCAGCATCTCTTCCGGCGAGATCGTGAAGGAGGCCTTCTGGTAGTTGCGGAAGCCGTCGCTCTGCGGCTCGAGCCAGTTAAACGAGACGGTCTCGGTCTGCTCTGCGGTGGCATCGGTGCGACCGGCCGTGAAGGGCACGGTGACGGCGTGACCGGCAGCCTTTGCGGCATGCTCAATCGCGGCGCCGCCACCCAGCACGATGAGGTCGGCGATGGAGACCTTCTTGCCGCCCGTTGCCGCGCCGTTGAAGGCAGCCTGCACGCCCTCGAGGGCCGCGATGACCTTGGCGAGCTTGGCAGGCTGGTTGACCTCCCAGTCCTTCTGGGGGGCGAGCCGGATGCGGCCGCCGTTGGCACCGCCGCGCTTGTCGGAGCCACGGAAGGTCGAGGCCGAGGCCCAGGCCGTGGAGACGAGCTCGGAGACCGAGAGGCCGGTGGCGAGGATGCTGGCCTTGAGGCTGGCAACGTCGTCGGCCTCGATGGTCGCATAATCGGCGGCCGGGATCGGGTCCTGCCAGATGAGGACCTCCGACGGGACCTCCGAGCCGAGGTAGAGGGCGCGGGGGCCCATGTCGCGGTGGGTCAG
The DNA here is from genome assembly GCA_903873545.1 of uncultured delta proteobacterium. Taxonomy (GTDB): domain Bacteria; phylum Myxococcota_A; class Bradymonadia; order REDH01; family REDH01; genus CAIWGR01. Next base: position 623 of record CAIQPA010000360.1, on the reverse strand, counting down.
CTTGAACCAGGCGCGGGCGAAGGCGTCGGCGAACTGGTCAGGGTTGGCCAGGAAGCGGCGCGAGATGGGCTCGTAGATGGGGTCGAACCGAAGCGAGAGGTCGGCCGTGGTCATCATGGGCGCATGCTTCACCGACGGGTCATGCGCGTCGGGGATCATGTGCTCCGGCTTGCAGTCCTTGGCGCGCCACTGGTGGGCGCCCGCGGGGCTCTTCACAAGCTCCCACTCGTAGCCGAAGAGGGTCTCAAAGTAGCCGTTGTCCCAGGTGGTGGGGTTGGGCTTCCAGGCACCCTCGATGCCGCTCGTGATGGTGTCGACGCCCTTGCCCGACTTGTGGGTGCTGAGCCAGCCGAAGCCCATGGCCTCGATGGGCGCGCCTTCCGGCTCGGGGCCAACATGGGCCGCATCGCCGGCGCCGTGCGACTTGCCGAAGGTGTGACCGCCCGCCACGAGGGCAATGGTCTCTTCGTCGTTCATCGCCATGCGGGCGAAGGTCTCACGCACATCGCGGCCAGAGGCAACCGGGTCGGGGTTGCCGTTCGGGCCCTGCGGGTTGACGTAGATGAGGCCCATCTGGACGGCTGCGAGCGGGTTCTCGAGGTCGCGCTCACCGCTGTAGCGGT
>CAIQPA010000359.1 GCA_903873545.1 uncultured delta proteobacterium | reverse complement strand
GACTGCGATGGTGCCGTTTGAGTACCGCATTGAGTGTTCGAGCCCGGGCGTGGAGCGTGAGCTGACGCTGGACCGCCATTTCGCGGGCGCTGTCGGGAGCCGTGTTCGTGCGACGCTGCGTGCGCCGGATGCCTCTGGCCGGGGAGTCTTTGAGGGGCTCCTTCTTGCGTGGGACGGCGCGACCGTGACCATCGAGGATGCCAGCGGCCCGCAGACGGTAGACCGCGAGGCCATCCGTCGCGCCAAAGTGCTGTTTCAATTTGCAAACCCCAAGCCAACGGGGCCTGAACCGAAGCCGAACAGCGGCAAGGCGAAGCGTCCCACCGGCAAGCCGAAGAGGTAACTGAGCATGAGTCTGAACATGGTCATCGAGCAGGTGAGCCGCGATCGCGGTCTCGACCGTGCGGTTCTTGTGGAGGCCCTTGAGGCTGCGCTGAAGACGGCTGCCAAGCGTGTGTTCGGCGAGCTTCGCGACATCGAGGCGCAGTTCAACGAGGAGACGGGCGAAATCGACCTCTTCCTCATCATCACGGTCGCCGAAGAGGTGGAGAACGAGGCGCGCGAGATCAGCATCGAGGATGCCCGCGCCCAGGTCGACCCCAACGCGGAGAAGGGCGATGAGCTCCTCTTCCAGATTTTCTACCGCGACACCGACGTCGACAAGGCGAAGGAGCAGGACAAGCGCTACGGCAAGCTGCTGCAGCTCGAGTCGGCCCGTCGTACCTTCGGCCGCATCGCCGCGCAGACCGCCAAGCAGGTCATCATGCAGCGCATGCGGGAGGCCGAGCGCCAGAACATCTATGACGAGTTCAAGGACAAGAAGAACGAACTCATCACCGGTATCGTGCGCCGCTTCGAGAAGGGGAGCATCATCGTTGACCTCGGCCGCGCCGACGCCATCCTCCCGAGCTCCGAGCAGACCCGCCGCGAGTCCTACCGCCCCGGCGACCGGATTCAGGGCTATGTAAAGGATGTCGCTAAGGCGAGCCGCGACGCACAGATTGTGCTGAGCCGCACCGACCCCGGCCTCGTCATCAAGCTGTTCGAACAGGAGGTGCCCGAGATTCACGAGGGCATCGTCAAGGTTGTCGCCGTGGCCCGCGAGCCGGGCGTCCGCAGCAAGGTTGCCGTCTACAGCACCGAGTCGGATGTGGATCCCGTCGGCGCCTGCGTCGGTATGCGCGGCAGCCGCGTTCAGGCGGTCGTGCAGGAGCTTCGCGGCGAGAAGATCGACATCGTACCCTACCACAGCGAGCCGGCTCGGTTCGTCTGCAACGCCATCAGCCCTGCCCAGGTCTCGAAGGTCCTCATCGACGAGGCCAAGCTGAGCATGGAGCTCGTGGTCCCCGATGACCAGCTGAGCCTTGCGATTGGCCGCGGCGGCCAGAATGTGCGCCTGGCGGCCCAGCTTACCGGCTGGCAGCTCGAGATCTTCTCGGAGACCCGTCTTCGCCAGATGATGGGCGAGGCGAAGAAGCAGCTCCTGGAGTTCGAGGGTGTGACCGAGTCGATGATCGACACGCTCTTCACGCTCGGCTTCAACAAGGTGGAGGACATCTCGACGGCAGATATTGCCGAGATTTGCCTGCTCCCCGGGTTCACCGAGAGCAGCGCGGCGCTCACGATTGCGGCGGCGCAGGCCGTCGTCTCCAAGCCCAAGCGGAGCGGCGAGGCGCTTTCGGAAGTGGAGCTGGAGCGCGAGCAGCTGATGGAGATCCGCGGCATCGGCGACAAGGTCGCGGCGCAGATTCACGCCGGTGGTTACCTGACCCCAGTGCAGGTCGCACTCGAAGACGACGCCAACCGCTTTGCGGCCCTCACGGCTCTCGACAGCAAGAAGGCGAAGCAGATTGTGGCGGCGGCCAAGAAGTGGCTCGCACAGCGGGGTGTCTCCGCCGAGGAGGCGACCGAGCACGAGGAGATTCGTGCAGCCTGGCTCACGCTGAACCAGTCGCGCTATGACTCGCACGTTGAGGCTCATGGCATCCCCGAGGCCGACGCCGGCGGCTCGGATGGCTCCGACGCGGCTGACGCCGACGCGGAGTCCTGACCTTTGGCACCCCGGGTACCGTCCGAGCAACGATGCTGCACAGCTTGCGGCGAGCCGGCCGGTGATGGGCTGCTGGTTCACTGGTTCCTCCAGTTGGACCACCGTCCCCGCGCCGATTGGAGCGGACGGGCGGAGCGGGTGAGCGGTCGCGGCGCCTCGGTGCACGCGGCTCCTGCCTGCGTCGCGGCGCTCGCGAAGCCGGGCGTCCTCGCCCGCGTCTTCAAGGAGCGCGTCATCGTCCCGACGGAGGAGGAGGCGCTCGCGACCTTTACGGCCCTGGGCGAGGAGCACTTCTTTCAGCGCCTCGGTCTGGCGCTCCGAGCCGCAAAGGTTTCGGTCGGGTCGGAGGCGGTCGGCGAGGTTCTTGGTCGCAAGAAGCTGTCGCTGCTGCTGACTGCGGGCGACCTCGGTCCAGCGGTTCTCAAGAAAGAAGCCTCTGTTGCGCGGGCCTACCTCGTGGAGCATATCTCCTACGCAGGGGGCGGGGCACGCATCGGGCAGGCGCTCGGGCGGGCCTTCGTTGGTTCGCTCGCGGTGCGCCGCGGCCCGTTCGGCGCCGAGCTTGTGCGCTGCTCGAAACTGCTTGCAGCCTTTCCGGGTTCGGGCTTTTCGAAGGTATCTCTCGAATCTTAGCCAATCCCCTTGCCGATTCTTACACGATCGGACTAGGAGATTCGGCGCGTAGCGCAATTTGCGCATAGGCTTTGTCACGAGTTGAGAGCACCCATGTCGAGACGGCTCACCGAGGTCGTAGAAGAGTATGGCAAAGACCAGCTGGAGCTGATCGAAGCCTGCAAGAAGCTGAAGATTCCGCTGGACAAGGCCCGTCCTCAGTACAGCATCCTCAGCGACGACCATGTGGACCGCATCATGGCTCTGCTGGACAACGATGCGCCGGCTGCGGTCGCCGACAAGCCTGCGGTTCGCCGCAAGGTCGTTGCGCCTGCTGCGATGGAGAAGCCCGCGGCACCCGCCGCCGCGCCCCTTGTGAAGAAGAAGGCCAAGGTTGAGGCCGAGGCCGAACCTGCCGAGGTGGTAGCACCGGCCCCCGCGCCCGTAGCCAAAAAGAAGGCGAAGGTTGAGGCAGAGGTCGAGGCCGAGCAGGTTGACGAGGGGGACGACGAACACGAGTCCGTCGAGCGGCCGAAGCGTCGCGTTGCTGCCAAGAAGGCAGAGCCCTCGTTCGAGCCCGCGCCTGTTGTCGAGGCAGAGGAGCCCTCCGCGGTTTCGCTTGAGCCTTCGCCGTCGGCCACGCTTCCTGCATCGCCCGTTGAGGCCGCAGGCGCTGTAAAGCGTCGCACCTTTGCGACGGTCCAGACGCGCCAGCTCGCGACGCCGGAAACGGAGCCTGAGGCTGCCGTCGCCGCGCCCGTTGAGACCCAGCAGGAGCAGCAGGCCGCCGACGAACCGCGCCGCAGCCGCTTTGCGACCGTGGTTACCCGCAGCACGCCCGCCGTCGAAACCGAAGAGGTCTTCGCGGACGCTGCCGAAGTCACTCCTGACGCACCCACCCCCGCAGAGCCCGAAGTTCGTCGGAGCCGTTTTGCGACCGTCGTGACCCGCGTCGAGGGTGAGGTTTCCGTCTCGCCCGGCCAGCCGAACCCGATGGAGCTTGCCGCACTCGCCCGCCGCGAGGCCGATGCTGCCTCGCAGGCGCGCCGTCCTGGCGGTGCCCGCGTTGTTGGCACGATGAGCGCCGAGCTGCTCAACCAGCGTGTTGACGCGAGCCGCGGCCCCGGCAACCGCCCGGGCGTGCGTCCCGGTGGTCCATCGCCTGCCGATGCCGGCGCGACCAAGCGCGTTGTGCAGAGCCGCGACCTCTACGACAAAGACAAGGCCAAGAAGTTGCTCGGTGGAAGCAAAAAGCGTGGCAGTGGCCCGATCATCCCCATGTCGCAGGGCTTGGGTCAGAAGGCTGCGGGCGCAACGGCGGAGCACAAGCGTATCGTGAAGATGCGCGAGTCCATCCCGGTCTCCGAGCTCGCTCACCAGATGAGCGTCAAGGCCGGCGAAATCGCCATGAAGCTCATGTTCGAGCTTGGCGTACGTGGCGCCAACATCAACACCTCCATTGACTTCGACTCTGCCAGCCTCATCGCCGACCTCTACGGCTTTAAGGTGGAGCAGCTCGGCTTCGATATCACCGAGTACCTGCCCAAGATCGACGAGGAGAAGGACAAGCTCCTGCCCCGTCCTCCGGTGGTCACGGTCATGGGTCACGTTGACCACGGTAAGACCTCGCTCCTCGACTACATCCGCAAGGCCAAGGTCACTGCGGGAGAGGCCGGCGGCATCACCCAGCACATCGGCGCCTACATGGTGCGCGTGCCGGGCGGCGAAGTCTGCTTCCTCGACACACCTGGACACGAGGCCTTCACCGCCCTCCGTGCCCGTGGTGCCAAGGCGACCGACGTCGTCGTGCTCGTGGTCGCGGCGGACGACGGCGTCATGCCGCAGACCATCGAGGCCATCAACCACGCGAAGGCAGCCAACGTGCCCATCATCGTGGCGATGAACAAGATTGATAAGCCCTCTGCCAACCCGGAATCGGTTCGGCAGTCGCTTACCCAGTACGGTCTCGTCGACGAGACCTGGGGCGGCGAGACCATCTTCGTCGAGGTCTCGGCCAAGACGGGCCAGGGCGTGGATCGTCTCCTCGAGATGATTCAGGTTCAGTCCGAAATCCTTGAGCTCAAGGCGAGCGTTACGCGCCCCGCTGAGGGCCTCGTCATCGAGTCCCGTCTCGACCAGGGCCGCGGCCCTGTCGCCTCGGTGCTCGTGCAGCGCGGTACGCTCAAGACGGGCGACATCGTGGTTATCGGCCGTCACTCGGGCAAGGTCCGTACGATGACCGACGACCGCGGCCACCAGCGCGCCTCGTCGCTCCCCGCTCACCCTGTCGAAATCACCGGTCTGTCCGGCGTTCCCGACTCGGGCGAGGGCTTCTACGTGGTGAAGGACGAGCGCGACGCTCGTGCCATCGTTGAGCACTACACCGCCATGAACCGCCGCGCCGACGTAACCGTCTCCGGCAACAACCAGGCCGCTGCGGCGGGCGCTGGCAACACGCTCGACCGTATCGCTGCCATGATGAAGGCCGGCGAGCTCAAGGAGCTCAAGGTCATCGTCAAGGGCGACGTGCAGGGCTCGGTCGAGGCCATCTGCGAGTCACTCAAGAAGCTCGGGACCAAGGATGTCTCGGTGCGCGTGCTCCACTCTGCCGTCGGCTCCATCACGGAGTCCGATATCAACCTTGCAGCCTCCGTCGGCGATGCCGGCGTCGTCCTGCTTGGCTTCAATGTTCGCCCCGAGCCGCGTGCGGCCTCGATGGCCGAGCAGAACGGCATCAAGATTATGTCGCACTCTATCATCTACGAGCTCCTCGACCAGGTGAAGGGGCTCATGGCCGGCCTGCTCTCGCCGGTGCTCGAAGAGGAGCACATCGGTCGCGCGGAGGTCCGCAAGGTCTTCCAGGTCAGCAAGGTTGGCATGGTTGCCGGTTGCATGGTCACCGACGGCGTGCTCCTTCGGAATGCGAAGGCCCGCGTCGTTCGCGACGGTCGCGTCGTGTACGAGTCGACGATCTCCTCGCTCCGTCACTTCGAGAAGGACGAGAAAGAGGTCAAGACCGGCTTCGAGTGCGGCATCTCCGTCGATCGTTTCAACGATGTGAAGGCTGGAGACATCATCGAGGCCTACCGCGTGAAGGAAACCGCCGCGACGCTCTAGGCGTCGTCAGGAGCCGAGATGCGGGAGAACAGTCGGGCAGATAGAGTCGGGGACGAGATAAAGAGCGTGATTGCCAGCGCGCTCTTGCTTGAGACCCGTGACGAGCGCTTGCAGCAGGTCGAGGTCACCGGCGTCCGGGTCAGTCCGGACCTGACCGTTGCCAAGGTCTTCTGGGTGATGGTCGCCAGCGAGCCGCCTAACAAGGCGGTTCGTGACCGTACCGCCAAGGCGCTCGCGGTTGCAGCGGGCTTCCTGCGTAGCAACATGGCAAAGAACCTCCGGCTGCGGTCGGTCCCCACCCTCACCTTTGCCTTCGATGAGTCGGTGGAATCGGGTCGGCAGATGGAGACGATCCTCGCCAAGCTTCCGAAGCCGGCGCCTGAGGAGTAGCGATGGGTGGTGGCGGCAGTCACGCGCGGACGCCCCGGAACGCACCGGCCCCCGCACTCTCCTGGACGCACCCTGGCGTGGATGAGGCGATTGAGCAGGCCAAGGCGCTCATTGCTTGCTCGCGCACGGCAATCGTCGTGAGCCACGAGTCGCCCGACGGCGACGCCATCGGTTCGAGTCTTGCGATGGGACTCGCGCTCGAGGCCGTGGGGCTGTCGGTCACCTACTTTAATGTCGACCCGCTGCCGGCCAACCTCCGCTTTATGGACCCGCTCGGTCGCTATGTTCGCACGCTGCCCGAGGATGCCCGCTTCGACCTAACCGTTGTCCTCGACTGCTCGGAGCGCCATCGCGTGGGCAAGCAGTTTCCTGCGCAGGGGTGGAGCGAGCGGCTGCTGGTGGTTGACCATCACGTGACCTTTGACCCCGACTTCGCCAAGGTCTTTGTGCACGACCCCCTGGCGCCTGCGACAGCGGAGCTGGTCTATCGCATCGTCTCGGCGTTGGGCGTGGAACTTACACCTGAACTCGCCCGCGCGCTCTGGGTTGGCATCGCGACCGACACCGGCTCGTTCCGCTACCAGTCAACCTCTGCCGAGGCGATGGAGCTGGGCATGCGGCTGCTGGCGACGCAGATGGATGTCTGGGAGGTGAGCAGCCACGTCTACGAGTCGCAGGCCATCGAGCGGACGCGGCTGCTGGCGCGGGTGCTCGATACGCTCTGGGTTGCGCCGGGTGGTAGGCTCGCGGTGCTAATGCTGACAGATGCGTTGCTCGAGGAGCTCGGTTGCGACGCATCGCTCGCAGATGGGTTCATCAATCATGCTCGCTCCATCGAGGGGGTCGAGGTTGCGGCGATGCTGACGGGCAGCGAGTCGCGGGGTTACAAGGTCAGCTTCCGTTCGCGCGGCCGCGTCGATGTTTCTGCGTTGGCGCAGGAGCTCGGCGGCGGCGGTCACAAACATGCTGCTGGCTGCTTCCGCGATGAGAAGGCGGCCGAGATTCGAGCACGCCTGGTCGCGCTGACGGAGCAGCTGTGAAGGAGACCCCCGCGGGGCTTCTCCTCATCGACAAGAGCCGCGGCCCGACCTCGCATGATGTTGTGGGCGCGGTGCGAAGGTTGCTGCGGACCCGAGAGGTGGGCCACACTGGCACGCTCGACCCGATGGCCACGGGGCTGCTGCCCATCTGCTTTGGCGCTGCGACACGGCTTGTTCCCTACCTGACGGAGACCGACAAGGGTTACACGGGCGTGCTGCAGCTCGGCGCCGAGACCGACACGGATGACGTGGAGGGCAGGGTGCTGCACGAGGGCGATGCCTCGTCGCTGTCGGATGGTGATATCGCTGCGGTCTTTGAGCTCGTTCGCCTCCGCAAGACCCAGGTTCCGCCCCAGTTTTCCGCCATCCGCATCGATGGCGAGCGGGCACACGCGATGGCGCGGGCCGGCAAAGAGTTCGTGCTGCCGGAGCGGGATGTGGAGGTTCCGGTCTTTCATGTTACCGGGCGGGAGGGGAGCGCCATCTCGTTTGCCGCGGAGGTCTCCAAGGGGACCTACATCCGCTCGCTGGGTCGCGATGTGGGTCGTGAATTGGGCTGTTTCGGCCACCTCACGGCGCTGCGTCGGACCCGGGTTGGTCGGTTTGTGGAGGCGCAGTCGGCGACCATTGCCGCGCTGACCGAGTCTGGTGTCGAGGGCGCAGTGCTCAGCATGTGGGAGGCGGTCTGCCTGATGCCGGAGGCTGTGGTCGACGCCGACGGGCGGCGCAGGTTGCTGCTCGGCCAGGCAGTGCCCGCGGCCTGCGAAGCGGGCGACGGCGAGATGGTTCGGATCGCGAACGAGTCTGGCGACCTGCTCGCACTGGCCACCTGGCGGAGCGAGACGGGGATGCTGGCGCCGAAGCGGGTCTTTGGTGTCATCCGCGGGTAGCGGTCGCTGAGCGTGGGGGAAGAATTGTTGGGGCCTGTTCCTTGATTTTCGTTGACCCACCGCTATTGTTGACTTGAAAGGTCAAGAATTGTGCCGCTTCACGGAAGGATTCCCTGCTCATGAAACTGTCATCGAAGACGATGTATGCGTTGCGCGCCCTGTTCGACATCACCTTCCATAGTCATGGAAAGGCGACAAAAATCGATGCCATCGCCGCGCGAGAGAATGTTCCACCGCGCTTCTTGGAGCAGATTTTCCAGGACCTGAAGGCGGCGCAGATCGTTGGCAGCAAGCGCGGTCCGAATGGCGGCTATTTCCTCCTTCGAAGCCCAGAGACCATCACCATCGGCGAGGTTGTCCGGGCGATGGAGGGGGGTGTGGAGCACAACTGCTGCTTCGGGAGCGACGCGGAGGTGCGTGAGAAGTGCAAGGTTTCTTCGAAGTGTGTGACTTCGTCGGTCTGGCGCGACATCTCCTTGCAACTTAACGCCATCATGGATGCGGTCACGCTGAGCGAATTGGCGCTGCGCGGAGAGGCCCTTCGCCTGACACGGGATAGCGATGCTGGCCTCACCTACACCATCTGAACGGCCCCACCGGGCGAACCGCGGCGCGAGCTGGGGAGCGCTGGTCGGTGGAACACCGCTGCTGCGCCTGCGGCAGTCTGGCGACGGTCGGGTTCTGCTGAAGCTCGAGGGGCGTCAGGCCTCGGGCAGCTACTGGGACCGCCTCGTTGCTGCGCGGTTCGGGCTGTTGGCCTCGGAGGTGCCGGTCGCCGTTTCGGGCCTTCATGCTCATTCGGTGGCGGTAGCGGCCTATGCCCGCGCGACGGGGCGCAAGGCCTTCTTGCTCGCAGATGCGGGAGACGAGCCGCGGCTCGAGGCGCTGCTCGGGAGTTATGGACTGCCGATCGTTTCGGCGCTTCCGGCAGGAGCGGTGCTGCTCGAGCGGGACGATCTGGAGGCGCATCGCCGCGCCTTTGCAGGGTGGCTGGCGGAGCTGCCGTCTGAGGCCGACGTGTTGGTGCTTCCGGCCTATGCTGGGCTTGTGGAGGCGGCCGATGCGCTCGCTCCGGGGCTCTCGGTGGTCTGGGTGGAGGACGACGGCGAGATGCGTCGGACGCTCTCCGAGGATGCTGCCTGTCGTCGGACGCAGGTGGCCCACCGCGAGGGGCTGCTGCTCTCTCCGCTGGGTGCAGAGCTGGTCGATGCGGGCGTTGCGGCTGCCGTGCAGGGCGCGACGCAGGTGATTGTTTTGGTGCCCGAAGGCGGGCAGCGCCACCTTGGTTGGTGGTGAGCAACGTTAGGAGTGAGCGATGGCGATAACGATTCGGATTCCAACGGCGCTTCGCAAGCTTGCGGGCGGTCTCGACAAGGTGTCGGCAGAGGCAGGCACGGTGCGTGAGGTGATTGCTGCGCTTGGCGTTTCGCACCCGGCGCTGGCGGCGCAGCTTCTCGACGAGGCGGGCAACCTCCGCTCCTTCGTGAACCTCTACGCGAACGAAGACAGCATCAAGGAGCTGAATGGGCTCGACACGCCGCTGAAGTCGGGCGACGACCTCTCCATCGTTCCCGCGATCGCGGGCGGCTAGCCATGTCGGAGCAGGTGTCTGCCTCGGTGCTCGACCTTGTCGGGAACACGCCGATGGTGCGCCTGCGTGGCGTGACGGCCGGTCTGCCGGAGCGGGTCGAGGTCTACGCCAAGCTCGAGTACTTCAACCCTGGCGGCTCGGTGAAAGACCGTGCTGCCCGCCAGATGATTGTGGAGGCGCTGGCGGATGGTCGGCTGAGCCGCGACAAGGTCCTCATCGACTCCACCAGCGGCAACACGGGCGTTGCCTACGCCATGTTCTGCGCGGCTCTGGGCATCGAGGCCCATCTGGTGATGCCGTCGAATGTGTCGCAGCCGCGCAAGGAGCTCATCGCAGCCTACGGCGCGACCATCATCTTCAGCGACCCGCTGGAGGGCTCTGATGGGGCCATCGAGCTGGCGCACAAGGTGCTCGCCGACGACAAAACGGGCCGATACTTCTATCCCGACCAGTACTCCAACCCGGCCAATCCGCGGGCGCATGAGCTGACGACGGGGCCCGAGGTTGTGCGTGATACCGAGGGGCGGGTGACCCACTTTGTCGCCGGCTTGGGCACGACGGGGACCGTGATGGGGACGGGCAGGGCGCTTCGGCGGCTGGCTCCGGCGGCGCGCATCGTGGCGGTACAGCCCGACGCGGCCTTCCACGGCCTCGAGGGGCTCAAACACCTAGAGAGCAGTATCGTTCCCGCCATCTATGAGGCCTCGGGCCACGACGAGACCGTCTGGATGGGGACCGAGGCGGGCTGGGCGATGCGCGAACGGCTCGGCCGCGAGGAGGGGTTGGTCGTCGGCCACTCCAGCGGAGCCTCGGTGGAGGCTGCGCTGCGGGTTGCGCGGGAGCTCACCGAGGGGGTGATTGTCTGCATCTGCTGCGACCATGGCGACCGCTACTTCGACCCGCGG
>CAIQPA010000358.1 GCA_903873545.1 uncultured delta proteobacterium | reverse complement strand
GCGCGAACGGTAGTCAGCCACGCGGCTGGCTGCAATCATTCGGCTGGTTGCGACACGGTGGTGCGCGAGGCGTTAGCCGAGCCGCTTCTGGCAGCGATTGCACCAAGGATAGCGGTTGATGGCGCCGTAGAAGAGGAAGGCCCCGACCACGCCGCCGATGAGCAGCCCGATGAAGATGATGCGTTCTGAGAGGTCGTAGAGTCCGCTCTCGCTCGTGACCTCGCGCTCACCGCAGGTGGGGCAGCTGAGCACGACGGGCCCGCCGCACGAGGGGCAGGCGCGCGCGGAGGTGGAGACCTGATGGCCGCACTCCTTGCAGGGTTGGAGTGCCATCAGGCCTTTCCGACGGTGCGGCCTACATGCATGAAGCTGGCAAGCCAGGCCCGTGCACCGACCCGCTCGCCACGCACCTCGAAGACGGCCGGCTGGCAGGACTCGAAGACAAAGCCATCGTCGAAGAGGTCGCGGAGCTCGCGCTCTGTCACCCGTCGCGGCCCGTAGTTGCCGGGCTCGAGTTCGCTGAGCACCAGCAGGTGGACCGTGCCGCCAACGGCCACCACCTGGCGCAGGCCGTCGAGGTAGAACTCACGCTCGGTGTCGCTGAGGCTGTGGAAGCAGCCGCAATCGATGACCGTCTTGAAGAGGCCGTCGAGGGATTCGAGGAAGAGCGCGTCGGCCGAGATGAACTCGGCGGTGCCGCCCCGCTGCGAGGCCTTCAGGCGGGCCGAGGCGAGCGCGGTCTCGTCGAGGTCAATCGCAGCAACACGGTGGCCCCGTGAGGCGAGGAAGAGGGCAAGTTCGCCGCTGCCACAGCCAACATCCAAGACGGGGCCGCTGATGCGTCCCTCGTCTGCCAGCTTCACAAAGGCAGCCTGCGGTCGGCCGATCTCCCACGGGGGCAGGTGCTGGTGCGGATCGTGATGCATCGGGTCTCCGAGACGAGGACGTCTTTCGGCCCTACCAGAGCGTTCCGCGGTGGCAACGGGGGCGGCGCTTGTCGTTGACGCGCCACGCCGTGAGTCGGTAGCGGAGCAGCACCCTTCTCGGAGCCTCGGAGCGTTCATGTCTGACACCATTCCCCGCCGCTTCCTGGAACAGGCCCGCCTCCGTCCGAACGCTCCGGCCTATGCCGAGAAGGTGGCCGGCCAGTGGAAGCAGTCGAGCTGGGCAGACTACACGGCCCAAGTGAAGCTGGCAGCCCGCGCGCTGCTCTCGCTCGGCCTCTCGGAGAGCACGGGCGGCGTGGCCATCATCGGCTTCAACCGTCCCGAGTGGACCATCCTCAACATGGCCAGCATGTGTGTGGGCGGCGCACCGGCCGGCATCTACACCACCAGCTCGCCCGACGAGCTGGCCTACGTGGTCGACCACTGCGGCGCGCAGCTCCTGCTGGTCGAAGACCTGTCGCAGTGGGCCAAGGTGGTGGCAGCGCGCGAGAAGATGCCACAGCTCAAGCATGTGGTGCTGATGCGTGGCGTTGCGACGCCCGACGACCCCATGGCGATGTCGTGGGAGGGCTTCCTCGCCCTCTCCGCAGGCTCCACCGACGAGGCTGTGACCGCCTCCGTGGAGCGGCTCCGCGAGGACGACATGGCGACCCTCATCTATACCTCCGGCACCACAGGGCCGCCGAAGGGGGTCATGCTCTCCCACCGCAACCTGGCCTGGACGGCGCGGGTGGCGCAGCAGATGACAGGCATTCACGCCGAAGGCTGCGCCCTCTCCTACCTGCCGCTGTCGCACATCGCCGAGCAGATGTTCTCGGTGCATGGGCCGGCGACCATCGGCTACGCGGTCTACTTTGCCGAGTCGATCGACAAGGTGGCAGATAACCTCAAGGAGGTGCGGCCCTTTGTCTTCTTCGGTGTGCCCCGCATCTGGGAGAAGATGTTCGCCACCATCAGCCAGCGGCTCGGTGAGGCGACCGGCGCCAAGCGGGCCATCTCCCTCTGGGCCCGCAAGGTGGGCGCCCAGGCGAGCAGCCTCCGCAACGAAGGGCAGCCGCTGCCGCCGCTGCTCGCGCTGCAGTACCGCATCGCCAACCGGCTCGTCTTCACCAAGCTGCGGGCCGCCATCGGCCTCGACCGGGCGCTGGTCTCAGTCTCCGGCGCAGCGCCCATCGGCCGCGAGGTGCTCGAGCTCCTCGCCTCGCTCGACCTGGTCGTCCACGAGGTCTACGGCCAGTCGGAGGGCTGCGGCCCGAGCACCTTCAACATGCCTGGCGCAACCCGCATCGGCACCGTCGGAAAGGCCATCCCGGGCGCAGAGGTCCGCATCGCCGACGACGGCGAAATCCTCGTCCGCGGCCCCAACATCTTCCTCGGCTACTACAAGGAGCCCGCGGCCACCGCCGAGACCCTCATCGACGGCTGGCTCCACTCCGGAGACCTCGGCGCCTTCGATGCCCAAGGTTTCCTCAGCATCACCGGCCGCAAGAAGGAGATTCTCATCACCTCCGGCGGCAAGAACATCACGCCGAAGAACCTCGAGGAGGCCTTCAAGCGCCATCCCCTCATCGGCGAGGCGGTGGTCATCGGCGACCGCCGCAAGTACCTCACCGTGCTGCTCACGCTCGACCCCGAGGTGGCGCCCCGCTGGGCGGCCGACCACGGCATCTCCGGCGACCTACCGAAGTCCGACGCCATCCACCGCGAACTGGCCGCCCACATGGAGGTGGTCAACGCGGAGGTCTCTCGCGTTGAAGGCATCAAGAAGTACACCCTGCTGCCGCGGCCCTTCTCCATCCCCGATGGCGAGCTGACCCCGACGCTCAAGGTGAAGCGGCGGGTGGTGAACACCAACTGGGCGAACGAAATCGAGGCGATGTACGCCGAGTAGCGGTCAGATGAGGCCCCGTTCGCGGGCCATGTCGAGCGCCACATCTTCGATCATGTCTTCCTGGCCGCCGACCGTTTTGCGACGCCCCATCTCGACGAGGATGTCGCGGGCCGAGAGGCCGTACCGGGTCGCGGCCCGCTTCGCGAAGAGCAGGAAGGAGGAGTAGACGCCGGCGTAGCCGAGGACGAGCGCGTCGCGGTCCACGCGGACCATCTGGTTCATCATCGGGACGATGAGGTCTTCGGCCACATCCATCACCTTGTAGAGGTCGACGCCCGTCTCG
>CAIQPA010000357.1 GCA_903873545.1 uncultured delta proteobacterium | reverse complement strand
GGCCCGCGACCGCATGTTCCACCTCGCCTACCTCCGCCACTTCATGTACGGCGAGCGGGCCCGCTACTATGGCCCCGCATTCCTCAACGACGACCGGGTGAAGCGGGCCGTGCGGCTGCGCGCCGTCGCCGAGGGCAACGCCCAGTACTACAAAGACAATCACCCGGAGATTGTCGCAATCATCAAGGCCTTTGCCGCCGGTGTGAACGCCGGCCTCGAAGACATGAAGCGGGGCGCGAACGGCATGGTCCGGCCCGCCGAGTTCGACCGCATCGACCCCGCCTGGTGGCCCGAGCCCTGGACCGTGGTGGACTCGGTCGCCATCGCCAAGGCGACCGTCTTCTCGCAGTCCTTCCAGCCCGACATCGAGCTCGCCGTCTTCGCCGGCGAGACCCTGCTCGGCGCCCGCAAGTTCCACGAACTTCTCACCTTCACACCCATGTTTGCCTCCAACATCCTGGAGTCTTCGCCCACGCCCGAAAGCGCCCTCTCTGTGGGCGGCGAGGCGGCCGGTTCGGGCTCGCTCGAGTCCCAAGGCGACCCGCTGCTCACCCCCGAGGAGCGGGCCCAGCTCGCCTACGCGCTGAGCGGCGCCGCGCAGATCATCGCCGAGTCGACCGGCCGGCCCCGCGTGGGCAACGTCGGCGGCTCCAACAGCTGGGCGATCGCCGGCGCTCACACCGCCTCCGGTGGCGCCATCCTCTGCAACGACACCCACATGTCGCTCGAGCAGCCCTCCCGCCTCTACCCCACCCACGTCGTCGATCTCAGCCAGAACACCACCGGCGCGCTCGGCTACATTGCGCCCGGCGCACCGCTCGTCCTCATCGGCAACACGAGCGAGGTGGCCTGGGGCCTGACCAACGCCTTCGGCGACGTTGGCGACCTCTACCGCGAGGTTTTCGACCCGACCAAGACGACCTACCGCTACGAGGGCGAGCAGCGGCCCATCACCTTCACGGAGGAGGTCATCTATGTGCGTCCCGAGGGCGGCGCGCTGGCCGACGCCGTGCCGCAGACCGTGACCGTGCGGAGCATCCCGGGCCACGGCCCGCTCCTCAACGACCTGCTCCCGGACGAGCTCAGCCGCATCCTGAGCAACCTCAACATCTTCCTCTCCATCCGCTGGGCCGGTTTTGAGACCGACACGCCCGACCTGGTCACCTTCCGCCTCTTCCTGCAGTCGGCCGGGCTGACCGATCAGGTGGAGGCGCTCCGGAACTTCCGGACGGGCGCGATGAACTGGACCATCGCCGACAAGAGCGGCCGCGTGGGCTATGTGCCGGCAGGACCGTGGCCCATTCGGCAGCAGTCGGTGCTGGTCAAGCCGCCCTACCTGCCGCTCGCGGGTGACGGCGGCGACGAGTGGCAGGGCTTCACCCCCTACGACGAGATCCCCAAGCTCATCGACCCTGCGAAGGGCTACGTGGTCACGGCCAACAACAGCATCAACGAGGGGCCGCTCGACAACCTGCCGGAGACGGCGCCCTTCTACTTCGGCCACTTCTTCGACCTGGGCTCACGGGCCCATCGGATCACCGAGGTCATCGAAGAGTGGAAGCTGACAGGCGGCATCACCACCGACCTCAACCGGGCGCTGCAGGCCAACAATAGCTCCATTGTCGCGCCGCTCTATCTCGAGCGGCTGCTCGCGCTCGAGCCGCAGCTCTGCGCCGACGCAACCTCCGACCGCTGCAAGGCCATCCGGCTGCTGCAGGGCTGGGACCGCAACCAGGGCGTGGAGAGCGCGGCGACCTCGGTCTTCAATGTCTGGATGGTCCACTTCCTCTTCGAAACCTTTCGCGACGATGTGGTCGATCCGCTCTTCGGGCTCGTTGCCAAGGACCTCGACAACGTGGGGCTCCGGGCGACGGCCAACTGGCTGGCGGGGCGCACGCCGCCGTCGGGGGCCAACTTCTTCAACGACACACGGACCCGCGACATCCAGGAGGGTTTCGACGAGATCGCCCTGCGCGCGCTCGACCAGGCCATCGGCCAGCTCCGCGACCACTTCGGTGCCGACTCCGACCCGGCCAGCTGGGCCTGGGGCGACATCCACCAGACGCAGCACAAGCATGTGGTCTACGCAGACCTGAACACGGTGGCGGCGCCGCAAGACAGCTCCTTCCGGGCCGTCAACCCGACCGACTTCCCCTTCGTCACAGAGGGCCAGCCCTCGCCCTTCCCCTACCTGCAGGATGAGGGGGCACAGATCCGGTACTGCGTCGACATGGGCGGCGCCTCGCCCAAGGTCTTCGGCTCACTCAACGGCGGCGTGAGCGCCCACAGCGGCACGCCCCATTTCGGCGACCAGATCCCCGGCTGGCTCCGCGAAGAGACCTACGCGGTCCCCTTCACGCAGGCCGAGGTGGAGGCCGCTGCGACCGAGACGACGACGCTGCCGGCTGGATACCCAGCTCCCTAACCTGCAGCGCGAGGAGACCCGTCGACCGGCTACCCAGCTCCCTGAGCTTTCGGGGCGGGGAGACCCGTCGACCGGCTACACAGCTTCCTAACCTGCAGCGCCGGGAGTCCCGTCGAGCTACTACCCAATCCCTGACTTCAGCGCGGGGCTGCCCGGTGCGGTCAGAAAGCGCTGCTGTTGTTAGCGCCGGGAGACCCGGTGCGGTCAGAAAGCGCTGCTGTTGTTCCGCACGTCGTAGCCGCCGCTGGAGACGATCGGCGCCACGGTGCAATCCATGAGGCCGGTGCCCGCATCGACAATCATGGTCACGTCGGCAACCCGCCAGGTGTCACCGCCACAGGAGCCGCCAGAGCGGGTGAGGGTGACCGGGTCGGGCGCCTCGCCGAAGACGGCGCGGACGAGACCGCCGCAGTAGATGGTGATGACCGGGCGGGTCGCCGCCGTGCCTCCATACATGTGCGCCATGACGCGGAAGGTCTCGCCGTTGCGCGGGTTGTCGAGGTTGATGTTCTCGGGCGAGGAGCTCGAGATGTTGTCGAGGTCGAGGCGCGGGTTTTTGCAGGTGCCGGTGCCGCCGGGGCAGTCGAGGCCTGTGGAGTTCGGATAGCCCCAGTTGATGCTGCCGAACGTGCCGGCGCAGTTGGCGTAGTAACAGGTATCTGCCATGTCGCACCAGCTGGCTGTGCTGCCGGCGCGGTGGAGGTGAAGGTCGATGTCGACGCTGCCGAAGGTGTTCCAGCGCATCTCGACGCGGAGGCCCTTGCCCCGCACCTTGACGATCCAGGAGCAGCCCTGGGTGTTGCCCTTGTCGTCGGTGAAGGTGACGGAGACGAGGTAGTCGCCCGAGACGTCGGGGGTGAAGGTGGTGCGGGCCGCCGTGGGCGCCGCAACGCCGCGGACGGCGCTGTTGGGCGGAGCGCGGAGCGTCCAGTTCCAGCCCGTGCCGGTGGTACCGAGCACGGCGGGGCCGTCGAGCACGTAGAGCTGGAGCGGGGGTGCGGTCACCTCGGTGGGGCAGGCGAGCGAGGCATCGCAGTCCGGGATGTCGTCTGCGCAGCCATCACAGTCGTTGTCTTTGGTGTCGCAGACCTCTTCAGCGGGGAGGAAGCCGCCGATGCAGGGACCCCAGGCAGGGGCCGCACGGTTCTGGCAGGTCTGGCTGCCGTCGAGGCAGCCACCCACGTTGCGCGCAGAGGGGGCGCCGGCAAAGCAGGCCTGGGTGGTGCCGAAGACACAGGGGCAGCCCTCGTCCACCTGGCCGTTGGCGTTGTTGTCGGAGCCATCGCAGACCTCGGTGCCGGTGTAGCCCGGCTCGGGCTCATCGCAGATCCAGGTGGCGGGCACGGAGATGCAGGCCTCGTCGGGGATGGAGCAGATCTCGTCGCCGTTGAAGGGGTCGCCATCGTCGCAGAGGGCGTTGTTGGGCACGCTCTGGGGGCCGCGGCTGGGTACGCACTGCTCGATGGTGCAGGCGATGCGGTCGGGCGGCGGCACATCGGTGAAGTCTTCGACAATGGTGGGGACGCCGGCCGCGCACTCGATGTGCTGGCAGTTGCCGGGCTCGTCAGCGACGGCGCCAAAGAGGGGGGCGCGGGCGCAGAGGCCGGCCGTGCAGGAGTCGGTGGTGCAGGGGTTGCCGTCGCTGCAGTCGCCATCCGTGGTGCAGGCGGCGGGCAGGCAGCTGCCGGCGACGCAGGCATAGCCGGCGGCGCAGTTGTCGTCCGTCGCGCAGGGGAGCGCACACTCGCCGTTCACGCAGGCGAGGCCGGCGCAGTCCGAGGTGTCGACGCAGCCCGGAACCACAGGCGTGGTGTCGGCGGTACCTGTGTCATCCGTGGTCGAGGTGTCTGCGCCCGAGCCGCTGTCGTCCGTGGCGCTGCCTGTGTCTTCGGTGGTGGCCGTGTCGCTACCGCCGCCGCCGCCCGTGTCACGCGGCGAGCCGCTCCCGGTGTCGCGGGTGGAGCCGCCTCGTCCGCCGTCGGTCGTGCCCGTGTCTGCCGCAGTGCAGGCCGTCTGAAGCGCGACCGCCGCGAGCAACCCGAGGATCCAGCCCGATGACCTGTTCATTGACTGTTGCATGCAGCACTCCCTTGTCAGCCCAACACAAGACGCGATTGATACGATGCGTCATTGTATCGAGCGAAGGTGGCTACGCAACCAAACTTCACGCGCAGGCGAAACGAGTTCCGCACAACGTCGAAACGAACGCTCAGCCGCGCGCGGCCATGGCGTCGCGGAGGGTGGCTGCGACCAGCGACCACTCCCGGTCGGAGAAGGTGAAACCGAGCTCCGTCAGCCGCTCCGCGGCAACCTTGCGGCTCTTGAGCACCAGCCCCGTGTCGTACCGCTTCCACCGGCAGGCCAGCTCAAACATCCAGGGCTTGAGCGTGTAGCCCGGCTGCACGCCGTCGAGCGCCCGCATCACGCCAAAAAAGTCTGCGCTCGCGAGGCCGCCCGGCGAGACCAGGTTGAAGGGGCCCGAGGCCTCCGCATGGTCGGCCAGGAAGAGCACTGCTCGCGCAAAGTCGCGCGCCGAGATCCACGATACCTGCGCGCGGCCATCGCCGAAGTCGCCACGGTAGAGCTCACAGCCGATGCGCCGGAGCAGCGCGTAGTAGCCCGTCGCCGACGGCTCCATCACAAAGGCGGTGCGCAGTGCGATGCGGCGCACGCCCTCGAGCTGCACCTCGTTCACCAGCCGCTCCGACGCGTAGGGGACATCGGCGCCGAGGTCCCACGAGGGCGAGGAGCCCGGCTCGCCGCCGCCGAAAAGGCCGAGCGTCTCGCCGGCCGGGAGCCCCGTGTTGTGGGCGTAGATGTCGGCGGAGCTGCCATGGAACCAGACCCGCGGAGGCCGCGACAGCCGCGGCATCGCACCACAGATGGCCGCCGTTGCAGCCACCCGCTCGGCGATCAGCGCGGCCCGCTCCGAAGGCGCGTGAAAGCGGGGGATACGGCCGCTCGCGAAGTCAAAAAAGAGGTCGGCGCCCTCCAGCTCCGGCAGCCAACTGTCGGGCTCTGCGGGGTTCCAGAGAACCACCCTGCCGAGGCCGCGCCAGGTCTTGCGGCGGGTGAGGATGGTGACCTCATCGCCACGCTCGAGCAGCGCCGCAGCAACGAGCTGGCCGAGCAGCCCCGAGCCGCCTGCGATGACCGCCCGCATCAGCGCGCCGGGCCGCCGGCCGCCAGCAGCCGGACGATGTCCTTCGCCATCCGCTGCACCGCAGCCTCGGCCTCGGGGATGGCGCCGGTCATGGTGAGAAAGCCGTGGATCATGCCGGTTTCGCAGCGATGCTCCACCTTGTTGCCCGCGTCGCGCAGGCGGACCGCGTAGGCGTCACCCTCATCGCGGAGCACGTCGAAGCCGGCGGTGACGACGATGGCCGGCGGCTGTTTTGCGAAGGAGTTCGCATACCAGGGCGAGCAGGCGGGGTCGGTGAGCTGCTCGGTGGTGAAGGTGTTGCCGAGCATCCAGCCGATGAGGCGGTCGTCGAGGATGTAGCCCTCCGCGAGCCGCTTGTGCGAGGCGAAGCTGCGGGTGAGCTCCACGCCGGGGTAGAGCAGGACCTGCAGCGCGGGTGGATGGTCGGAGGCGGCGCGGGCCAGCGCGACGCAGGCGGCGAGGTTGCCGCCGGCGCTGTCGCCGCAGACGGCGATGCGGGCGGGATTGATGTCCCAGGCTGCGGCATGGGCGACGGCGCCGTCGTAGATGGCGAGCGCATCTTCCCAGGCGGCAGGGCAGGGGTGTTCAGGCGCAAGCCGGTAGTCGGCGGCCAGCACGGCCATGCCGGTTGCTTCGGCGAGGCGGCGGCAGGCGCCGTCGTGGCTCGTGATGCTGCCAATGACCCAGCCGCCGCCATGGTACCAGATGAGGAGCGGGCCGCCGGGCTGCGCTGCGGCAGGCCGGTAGAGCCGCACCGGCAGCTCGCCCCAGGCGACGGGCAGCGTGAGGTCGCGCACCTCTTCGAGCTCCGGTGAGGGGCCATCGAGGAGCCACATCTGCTCCTCCATCGCACGCCGGGCCGTCGCAGGCTTCATGGTGGAGAGGTGGGGGACGCGCGCCAGCTTGGCAGCCAGGCAGACCGCACGGGTGTGCGGGTCGAGCGTGTGGCCATCGCGCTCATGGGGTGCGATCGGCAGGCGCGCGAGCAGGCTGCCGGCGCCACGAATGGCGGCCTGTGCGACAGGCGCGACGGTTTTCAGAAGCGCCATCATTGCTGCTTAGAAGTTGGGTTCGCCGCGGCTCGGCGTGGCATTGGTGGTGAAGGGGCCGGTGCCATCCGGGAGCCGCGACCAGGCGGAGTCAATGGGGCACTGGCCATCCGTCCAGTCAGTGGTATCGATGAGCGTGCTGTCGGGTGCATAGAGGCGGAGACCGTCGCCAGCGACGCCGAGGCCCCAGGCGAAGCCGGTGGGCTCATCCCTGCCGACCGTGACGAAGTCGTCTGGGTAGAGGATGGTGCCGACGGCGAAGTTCACGGTGTGAAGATCGGGCTGGTTGTCGCTGTAGGCGAAGGCGTCGAGACGGAAGGGGAAGGAGGCGATGGAGGTGAACTCGATCCAGTCGGTGACACCGAGAGAGGAGCCGGCCTGCGCCTCGTTGATGACCATCAGACCGGTGTAGGCCTCGAGCACACAGAGGCTGTCGCAGCCGTCGCCATCGAGCGTGTTGCTGTCGTCGCACTCCTCGCCGGAGTTCAT
>CAIQPA010000356.1 GCA_903873545.1 uncultured delta proteobacterium | reverse complement strand
GCTCGACCGCATGTGGCCTGCGCCGCCCGCCCGCCTCTGGCGGCGCTGGCAGCGGCTCCTCATCCCGCTCGGCGTGGTCGCGCCGTCGGAGCTCCCGGGCCCTGTTCATCTGCCGCAGCTGCTCCTGCTGGCGGCCGCTTCGTCGCAACAGACCTCTGCCGCCTGGGCGCTGACCCGTGCGCCCGATCTGGAGGCTGCGGTAGCGCTCCGCTTCGCGCTCACCGCACTGCATCCCGCGCTCCGCGATCGCTGCATCGCGATGCTCGACGAGGCTTCGCTGCCCTGGTGCTGGCGCGCAACGCTGGAGCAGGATCGTCTGTCGGAGCTTGCGGAGCTGCCCATCGTCGCAACCTGGGTGGCTGCCCTGCGCGGCCGGCTGGTGGGACTGGTCTTCTCCGAGGAGCCTCTGCCCCTCTCGCTGGAGCGCTGGCTCTTCGAAGATCTGCCTGCGGGAACGCCTGCCCGCGAACGGTGGCACTACCTGCGCATGGACCAGCTTGTGGCCGACGACGAGGCGCTGCTCGTGGCGCTGCTAAGCCCCTCGGACTGGATGGTTGAGCCATCCCTCATCGCAGCCGCAGCGCTGCGGATCGAGCAGCCGATGGAGTGGCTCACGGAGCTCACACGGCTTCCCAAGGATGGTCATCCGCCCCGCCTCTACGACCTGCTCGATGCCACCGAGGAACTGCCGCCGCGCGCGGTCGATGGAGAGGGTCTCCGTGGCTCCTTTGCGGCTGCTGCTGCGGTCTGGTCACAGCTCCCCACCACGACGCTGCTGACGGCGACGTTGGAGGCCTGCGAGGGCTTGGTGCCGTGGGACCTGACGCTTGCCCTCTCGCTCCGCAGCGATCTGGTCCCAGCGATCTTGGAGTGTCTCCCCGATCTGGAGGACTACGAGATCGATGCCCGTGACTGGATCGCGGCGCTCCGCTGGGCTGCAACGCCAGTGCCCGCGGCGCTGGCTGCACATTGCGAAGAGGCCGCCGCGCAGCCGCTGTCGGCGCTGCTGGTTTCGTCCGCGACGCCCGCTGCAAACCCGCTCGCCGAGAAGCTCCGTTCGCCGCTCTCCTCTTACGCGGCGGGCATGAACCGCGACCTCGCCTCTTCTTACGGCAACGACCCTTCGCCCATCGCGCCGAGCACCCAGCCGTCGATCGCTGTGGACTCTTCGGACGAGAGCTGAAGCGCGGCGTCTTCGCAGAGGTTGGAGATCTGGTCGCGGAAGAGTTGGCCGATCGCGATGGCCGTGAGGCGCCCTGACTGCTTGAGCGCCGTGAGCTCTGCCGCGGGCAACCCCTTGATGACGAACTGGGCGTTGGAGCGCGAGACCACCACGCCGGCGGTAGCGGCCGACTCGCGCAGGTGCCGGACCAGCTCGAGCATGGCGAAGTCGTGCGTCTCAAGGTGGGCCGCGGCGGCTTCGAAGAGCACCTTGAAGGCGTGCGGGGAGAGGGCCGGGACGCCTGTGACGCGGCAGATGCGCTCGATCACGCGCGGCTCGGGGAGCTGCAGGCGGGCATCGTTCGCGGCGAGGTGGCGCACTGTGTCGCGCACCACCCACTCCGTCGCGGAGAGCTGATCGAGTGCCGCCCCGTCAGGCAGGTTGGCCTCGAGGAAGGAGCGGAAGTTTCCGAAGCCGGCCCAGTTGGTGAGCGCGGCGCTGCCGAACTGCTTCTGGAGCTCCTGCGCGACAGCGACCAGCGTGAGCGCCTTCGGCGACGCCTCGAGCGAGCGCGAGATGGCGAGACGGAGCCGTACCGTCAGCTGCTCCTCGGGCGTCGAGGTCACCACGGTGACCACCTTGCTCGGGCCGGCCGATGGCGCCTTTGCGGCGACCTCCAGCGGCTGCAGCAGCGGCGCATCGTTGGTGCGCTCCACATACCACTGCTCGCCATCGCCCTCGAGCCGCAGCCGATGGTCGCAGAGCTGCACCAGCCTGGCCGTGAGAGCGCGGAGGCCCCAGTGGCCGAGCCAGTCCTGGCTGTCGCGGAACTCGGGGAACTTGCGGTAGAGGGCCGGCAGCGCCCGCGCGGCAACAGGCCCAAGCGCGGCCTCTCGCTCGAGGTCTTCGGCCATGCGGGCCAATAGCTCCGGGTCGATGCGCTCGGAGGCCGGCGACAGCAGCGAGATCTGCTCCGGCTCGGGCGCCTCCGCCTCGGCCTGCACCTCGCGCGGGAGCTGCCGCTCGAGGTTGGCGCGGGCCACCTGCGCGATGCGTGAGAGCTCGCGCTGCGGCGGGTAGCGGAGCGCGTTCTCGCGCGGGGCCGCATCGTCCCGCTGCTGCACCGCGCGCAGGAAGTCATCTTCGCTGCAGAGCGTGTCGACCACGCTCCGATAGGCCGCAGCGGTGGGCCCGACCGCGAGCACAATAATGCGACGGTCGTGTGCCCGAAGCCGCGTCAGCAGCGGCGTAAAGTCGGCGTCGCCCGAGAGTAGAATGAACTCATCGAAGTGGGTCTTGTGGTCGAGCGTGTCGAGCACATCCATAACCATGTGGATGTCGGTGCTGGTCTTGTGCTGGCGCGTGAGCGGCGGGCAGTCGACGACGCGGAAACCGGCCCGTGTGAAGTCGGAGCGGTAGCGGCCGAAGGCGCGCGGGTTGAGGTAGCAGTTGCGGCTGAGGATGCGCCGCGGCGTCGCAGGATCGGTCGGCGCGCCGGTCGCGGGGTCACCCGATTCGAGCCACCGGAACCAGCGC
>CAIQPA010000355.1 GCA_903873545.1 uncultured delta proteobacterium | reverse complement strand
GGCGGCTTCTGGACCTACTTCATCCTCCAGACCCAGCTCATCCCCGGCGCGGCGAGCACCCTCAAGGCCATCCTCGGCTCCGGCCCGCTCGTCTATACTCACCCCGCGCTGGGCCTCGTCCAGACCGCCTGGGAGCCGTCGGAGCCCATCATCGGCGCGAACCGCCTCGCCGCCCGCCCCCTGCCCGGCCACCCTGCCCGCCACATCTACGAGCCTGTCGGCCAGGGCGACTACTACTTCCCGACCCCGATCTTCGACGCGGTGGCCCTCTCCATGGAGAACCAGCAGGCGGGCGACACCGTCTGGCCGACGATGCAGACGGCGCTCGCGCACAAGGCTCTCAACGGGCTGCTGCCCTACCCCATCAGCCACAACCGGCCGACCGCAGGTGGCGACGGGCGCACCGGCGTGGTTGTGCAGTATCCCGGCGACGGCATCCACGACCCGCACAACATCTTCCAGCACGACGCGCGGGTGAAGCACCAGTATGGCTGCTTCTTCGAGACCTTCCTCCGCGACGGCTCGGCCAAGGTGGTCGCACCGGTTGGCTTGGACGCTCCCTGCGAGTGAGCTGATGCGTCAGCGCGGACCGATGTTCTCGTACCGCCACTCGCAGATGCCCTCGTTGAGGTTCGTGCCGCAGCCCGCGTCGTTCCAGGAACGATTCGGGTTGGTGGTGTTGCCGTAGAGCATGGCGCAGGTTCCGTCGCCGCTCGGCTCGCTCGGACCCCAGTTGTCGTAGCCCGTCAACGGGCGCCCATAGGCGACGAAGAGCCAGTTTCCGCTCGAACGGTCGGCGCCAATCCAGGCCTTACCGAAGTCCCAGGGCCGGTTGTCGAAGATCCAGTTGTTCTCCGTGCCGTCGCCGATGGTGACGAGGTCCATGTTGGCCTGCGCGCGGCAGCGGTCGCGGTGCTGCTGCCAGGTGCGGTTCGAGCCAACTTGGCAGTACATGTAGCCGCGAACGGTGGAGCCATTCCCGCGTCCGGAGCAGCCCGACGGGCAGCCTGACTCGTCGGTGGCGCCGTTGCCGTTGTTGTCCCAGCCGTCGCAGATCTCGGGCGCGTCGGGCGCCACATACTGCGTGGCATCGTTGGGGTCGCCGGCCGCGGTGACCCGCCCGCCGGGATTGCTGCAGGCCGTCACCACATCGCCGCTGTTGCCCCAGCCGTCAGCATCGGCGTCTCGGTAGAAGGCGGTGGTCACTCCCTCATCTGTCGAACCGTCGCAGTCATTGTCGGTCCCGTCGCAGATTTCTGCGGCGGCAGGGTTGCGACTGCCGTTGGCGTCGTCGCAGTCTCCGGTATCGACCGCAGCTTGGACTGATGCGGCGCAGCCGGTGGTGAAGGTATCGGTGGCCGGCGCGCCCGAGACAGCAAAGTTGTCGTCGTCGGCATCGAAGTAGCAGCCGTAGAAGCCGTTGCAGTTCTCGTCGGCGGCCGGCGAGACCAACTGCTCTGATGCTCCCGGGTTGATATCGGCGCGGCTATCGTCGCAGTCAAAGGTCGCATCGCCGCCAACGCCGAAGGTGTAGGAGCCGCCCCCGATGAGCGAGGCGGTCGGCTCGAGCGCGCACGGCACCCCCGGAAGGTCAAAGACGGCCGTGCCGTAGCCGTCGCCATCGAGGTCGCGGTAGCAGGCCCAGACCCCATCGCAGTCTTCGTCGGCGTTGTTGCCCGGCAGCTCCGGCGAAGCAGGGCCGATGGCAGCATCGGCGTCGTTGCAGTCAAAGCTGGGTCCCGCTGCGAGCGCCTCGCCGGCGTCTGTGCAGTCGGCGTCCACGCTGACCACGGTAAGGTCGGGACGAGCGGAGACCCCGTCGCCATCGCCGTCGAGCAGGCAGAGTTCGCCGCCGTCACAGTTCTGGTCAACCTCATCACCCGCAACCTCCTCTGCCCCGGGCGCGATGGCTGCATCGGCGTCGTTGCAGTCGTCGCCGGCAGCTACCGCCCCGTCCGGCTGCTGGCAACCAACGATGGGAGCAGCCGGGTCGCCATGTCCGTCGCCGTCGGCGTCTCGGTAGAAGGTCAGCGTGTCGGTTGCGCCCTCATCGACTTCGCCATCGCAATCGTTGTCTTCACCATCACAACGCTCCTCTGAGAGGTCGACCACAAGTTCGCAGACAAGCAGCCCCGCGCAGGCATATCGGCCCGTCGCGCATCGCCCCGAGAAACCGGTATCGCAGAGGTCGCCTACCTCCGGCACGCCCTCGTCAATCAGCGTGTCGCAGTCATCGTCCTGGCCGTTGCACTGCTCTGTCGCCGCAGCGCTCACCAGCGGGTTGCTGTCGTCACAGTCTGCAAAGGGGCAGCCCGGACCGCGGCCGCCGCCATCGCCATCAAAGTCGATGCAGAGGGTCGTGTTCACGCAGACCCGCTCCGCATCTGTACCCGGCAGGACCACGCAGTCCTCATCCACATCGCAATCGCGGCTCGAAAGGCAGGGCTCCGTGCAAACCCCCGTCCCATCATCGGCGATGGCAAGGCAGAGGTCGGAGGCACAGTCATCGTTCGAGGCGCAGGGCTCGCCGGAGAGACCACCACCTCCGCCGGAGCCGTCCGGCACCACGTCGAGAGCGACATCGGCGGCCGTATCTGGAGCGTCCGGCGCTCCGGTGTCCGCAATCGCTGCGCTGTCCTCGTCAGCGTCGGCGGCTACGCCACTACCGGACGCATCACCCGTGTTGTTCCCCGATCCTGAACTTGCCGACACGCAGCCGGCAGCGATGGAAAGAAGTGCAAGCGCAACGCTCAGAACCCATCTCTGGTCTCGATACATCTTCGGCTCCCTCCTTCGCGACGGCACCCTGCGCAAGAGCGCCTGCCGCTACCCAATCTACTCCGTCAGAAGTGGATACTTTCCGTCGGCGGCCTTCGTCTTCGGAAGCGACTTTCGAGCCGGAGCCACCGCAGCAGGCGCGACGGACGCAGGCTTGGGGGCAGCGGCAACGGCCGGCTTCACCTCCACCGGTGGATTGGCACCCGACCTGACGAAGATGGCGCGCCTCACCGTCGGTGCACCCGCACGACGGAATTCAAACACGAAGGTCTTGTTCGCTGCGAGTTCGACCTGCCGCAGCGGCGTGACCCCAAGCCGATTGCCGGCGACCCAGACCTCCGCACCCGCCGGTTCCGAGACGAGATCAACCTTGCCGACCGGTACCGCCGGCGAGAGCTGGAGCTGAATCTCGAGCACCTCGTCACTGTCGAGCGTGAAGGGGAAGAAGATGGTTTCGTAGCCGGCGCGCTCCAGGCGGAGGCTATGCTCCTTGCCGAGCGCGAGCGACGCGATGTCGGTTGGCGAGGCGCCACCGCTGAAGAGGCCATCTACGAAGAGCGTTGCGTCGGCCGGCTCGTAAACAACGCGCACTGCGCCCGCCCCTGCAGCCGGCACAACCGCTGCCAACGGAGCGGCCTCCTGCGCGGGCTGCGGCGCCACGGCAACCGCGACGGGCGTTGCCGGTGCGACAGGCCGCTGCCGCGTCACAGCGAAGGCCGCGAGCCCCGCGAAGACCAGGGCAACGGCAACAGCAACTGCCGTCTGGCGCTTCGACGCGGAAAGCGCCGCGTCGCCTGCCGGCCGCAAAGCGACGGCAACACCCAACGCGGACGGAGCGGCCGTTGCCACCTGCGCAGGCGCCTCCACAACCGAAGGAACCGCCCCGCTGTAACGGAAGTTCGTCAAGTCTACGGTCGACTCCGTCTGAACCGGAGCAGCCAACACCTTGAGCGCCACCGCCTGATCCTCTTCCAACCGAGCCGAAAAGCCCGCCGCCACCTTGGTGCCAAGCGCGTTCCAGGCCGCTGTGCTCCGGCCAGCGAGCCAGCGCTCGAGCTCCTCCGCAACACGCTCCGCAGAGGCAATCCGCTCCTCTGGCTCCCGCTCAAGTAGCTGCATGACCAGCGCGTCGAGCTCGGCCGGCACGCCTGCGCGAAG
Organism: uncultured delta proteobacterium; assembly: GCA_903873545.1. Classification (GTDB taxonomy): domain Bacteria; phylum Myxococcota_A; class Bradymonadia; order REDH01; family REDH01; genus CAIWGR01. The sequence goes on along the minus strand of CAIQPA010000355.1, from coordinate 100 downwards.
CTGTGACGGCGGCGCAATCTCCTCCTCCGTAATGGCACGGAGGCTCGCCATGTAGCTATCGCGCGCAAAGAGGCGACGCCCGGTCAGGAGCTCGTGAAAG
>CAIQPA010000354.1 GCA_903873545.1 uncultured delta proteobacterium | reverse complement strand
GCCTCGGGGACTTCGGAGTCGGTGGTGAGCCAGCGCTGAAGACGGGTGTCGAGCGGTTCGCGCGAGAGAAAGACTCCCCGCTGCCAGGCTGCTGCGAGGGCCGCTGCGCCTGCCTCTCTGCACCAGCTCGCCGTCGGCGGCGAGAGGCTCTCGAGTCCCTCGAGCAGGGTCTCGGAGGGGCCGGCCGCAATGTCGCCCGTCGCGGCCAGGCGCGCGTCACAGGCAATGAGCGCAGCCTGCAGCGCAGTGCCTCCAGCGCCGGGCGCCGCGAAGGCTTCGCGAAGCGCCGGCAGCAGCCCGCGGAACTGCTTCCAACCGAGGGTGGCGGCTCGGCTGGCGAGGTCCCAGATGCGGCGGCGGTCGCGCGCCGTGCGTGTCGCATCGGCATCGACGACGAGCTCTCCGCAGAGGAGCTGATCGCCGATCGTCTCGAGATGGTCGATGTAGCCTGCTGCATCGCTGAAGTAGTCACGGCCGGCCTCGAGGAGCTGTCCGAAGAGGATGCCGTGCGACCGCTCGGTGAGACGAGCGTAGTGGCCAACGACATAGGCACGGGCATCGCTCGACGGTGCGAGGAAGGGATGCGTTGTCTCGATGATACGACGCTCGGTGAGCTCGCGGCGCACCGTCGCGAACTCGGTGGCTGCGTGGTCGAGACCCCAGCGGAAGTTGGCGACGGTCGCGAGCAGGCGTTCACGAAGGTCTGCCTCCGATTCGGTCAGCCAGACGGCCTCGGCAAGCAATGCCTGCCGGCTGGCGGCGGTATTGGCACGATCGAAGCCGCGGCTCTGCAGCCGGCAACACTCATCCCAGCCGTACCAGAGCGCGACAGGCAGCGTCTCGTTGATGCGGCTGGTTGCGTAGAGTTCGAACCGGCTCATGCCATCGGCCCAGAAGAAGCCGCAGGCGCGATGAAGGAGCTCATGCGGCGCCCACTTCGCGACATGGTTGGGGTTGTAGGTGGCGAAGGGCTCGTCCTGCTTGAAGGATTGGTACTTCCCGATGTGGAGAACGCCGGCATCCCATACACCGTTGAGCAGGTTCTCTACCTCGTCTCCGCCACGCTGCGACTCCTCCCAGGCGAGGGGGGCGCGGGCCTCGTGCTGGACGGTGGTCGCCCCCGATTGCAGCGCGAGGCAGACGGCGCGGAAGGCGGCCGGCGAGGCGACCACTTCGCCGATGGGGAGGCCGGCAATCGCAGCCACAGCAGCGCCCTGCTCCAGCGCCACAGGGCGGAGCGCGAGCATCCAGCCGACGAGCGCATCGGAGAGCGACGCATCGTCGAGCTCATGGAGCGCCGCGAGCGAAGGAAGGGAGAGGCCTGGGACCGTGAAGGGGATGGTCATGTGGCAGCCGAACGTGCGGTGGCATGGAGGTGGCGGCGCTTCTCGCCCCGGCAGGCTGCCAAGTCAAGGCGGCGCCCGGTTTGCAGAATGGTGCGTGACGGGGTAGGCGACAGCGCATCAACATCGTGGGGCCTGCATGAATCGTGACCGTTTAGAGAGGGAGATGCGGGCGCCTGAGGGTGCTCGGGCGCGGCGCAACGTCACAGGGAGCGCAGGTGCAGCGCTGCTTGCTGCTTTGCTCCTGCTCGTCGCGGGCTGCATCGCTGAGAGTGCGGGGTCCACGCCGCGGCGGAGGGCGGTCCATCGTGCGCCCGTCGCGGCCGCGCAGCCTGCCGCAGAGGTGGCCGGTGCAGATGGGCCTGTCGCCCCAAGCACCGCGAAGGCCGGCGCAGGACAAGGGCTGCGCCTCATCGCCTGGAACATGGAGTGGCTCGCCGACGAGCCCGGCCGTGGCACCCTCAAGCGAGCCGTCTCCGACTACCATGCCCTGGCGGGTTACGCGGCCGAGATCGACCCCGATATCGCGGTGCTTCAGGAGGTCGCAGGAGAGGAGGCGGTGCAGCGTGTCTTCGACAGCAGCCGCTACCACATCTACCTCACGCAGGAGACGGGCGTGCAGCGGGTGGCACTGGTCTGGAAGAAGAGCATCGACCTGAACGTAATCGACGAGCTGGAAGAACTCGGACCGGGTGGCCTGCGCGAGAGCCCCGACGCGCTCGTCACCGTCCCCGGCGGGAGCTTCCGGCTGCTGGGCGTTCACCTCAAATCGAGCTGCTTCTCGGACAACCTGGTTACGACACGCAAGGATGCCTGCATCACGCTGCGCGGGCAGATGGAGATCGTGGAGGCGTGGATGGAGGCCCGTCAGGCGGAGGGCACGCCCTTCGCGGTGCTCGGCGACTTCAACCGTCGCTTCTCGGACCGCGACGATGCCTGGGCCAACCTCAATGACGGCAGCCCGGCCGGCTTCAAACTCGTGGCCCCCACCGTGGGACAGACGGCCCACTGCCGCGATGGGCGCTACAAGGATTTCATCGACCACATCGTCATGAGCGACAGTCTGGCGCGCCGGATGGTGCCCGGCAGCTTCCAGCAGTGGAACTACCGCTCATGGGACCCGCCGGTGCTCTCCGACCACTGCCCGATCGGTGTGAATCTGCGCTGAGAATTGTTCGCCGAAAATTTGCTTCGGCGATCGCAGTGAGGCCTAACGGCTCCGTTCCAAATTGGTTGAGAACGGAAGCAGGGAGGCATCATGGCTGGCAAGCGCGCAGAACAGGATTTTGGTTGGGATGAGTCGGAAGAGGAGTTCTTCACCTCGGGCGATCTCAAGGCGGTAGAGCAGAGCGGCCCGGTTTCGGGCATGCAGTCTGGCCCCGTATCGACGGCCGTCCGCGTCGCGCCTGCCGTGCCCACCTGGGCGCTCGCCGTCATCGGCATCTCCGTCTGCGGAAACCTCGCGCTCGGCCTGCACATGCTTGCGAGCCGCGACTCCAACCTCGACAGCAACGCCGCCTCAAAGAACAGCGCCGCTCCGCTGGCGGGCGCGATGGTCACGGGCTCTACGCTCGAGATCCTCCCGGAAGAGGGCGTCGCCGCCGGCTCGGGCAGCGGCGAGGGGTTTGTCGCAGAGGGTTCGGGCAGTGGCGAAGGGTTCGTCGCAGAGGGTTCGGGCAGTGGCGCTCCCTCGCTCGAGGTGGCCCGCGTCGACACCGGCTCGGTCGTGCCTTCCGACTTCTCGACCGGCCACGCCATCATCGCAGGCTCGATTCCCGCCTCGCTTGGCCCCATCGCCGGCGGCCGCGGCGACGCACTCTCTGCCGCCTTCAACCGCCTCGTCATGTGGGACCTCGATGTCCGCCGCGACCTCCGGGCCGGCGACGAAGCCTCCGTGGCCTGGCAGGAGACGAACGATAACGCGCAGGTGGTCATCGGTGCCGCCTCCTACAAGTCGAGCAAGTTCAAGAAGTCGCTCACGGCCTTCCGCTTTCAGGCCACGGGAGACACCCTGCCCCGCTACTGGTCGGCCGACGGCAAGGAGGTGGAGTTCCGCCTCAACAACAGCCCCATCGAGAACTACGATCAGGTCACGAGCCTCCTCAAGGACCGCCCGACCCACCACGGAATGGACTTCAAGACCCCCGTCGGAACGCCCATCACGTCGCCCTGGGCAGGCGTCGTCACCAAGGCCAACTGGAACTGGGGTTCCAACGGTAACTGCCTCGAGATCGCCTTCTCGAACGGCAACACCGGCAAGTTCCTCCACCTGAGCGAGAACAAGGTCAAGGCGGGCGACCGCATCACGGCCGGTGAGGTCATCGCGCTCTCGGGCAACACGGGCCACTCCACCGGCCCCCACCTGCACTACCAGCTTGAGAAGGCCGGCGAGATCCTCGACCCCGTCAAGGTGCACGGCACCTTCCGCCGCGAGATGCCCGAGACCGACCGCGCCCGCTTCCAGGCCGAAGTTGGCCGCATGAGCGCCACGCTCGCGTCGAAGTAGTCTTACGACCGACCATACCGGTGGCTGAGTTCGCGCAAGCGAGCGGCCACCCCCGCATCAAGCGCCCCGTTACGAAGCCGCCAACACCAGTTGCCGACGGCCGTTCCGGGGCGGTTCATGCGCTCCTCGCTGCCGAGCGAAAGCAGGTCTTGGGCAGGCACCAGGGCGAGCAGCGCCGGTGACCGCCAGAGCCCCGCGAGGAGCTGCCAGGCGATGTCGGTACCGTCGATGGCGAAGTAGCGCCGAACATGGTCAGCCTCCGCCTCCGGGCAGGTCGCATACCATCCGACAGTCGTGTCGTTGTCGTGGGTGCCGGTGTAGGCCACGCAACGGACCGGGTAGTTGTGCGGAAGGTAGGGATGGTCGTCACTGCCTCCGAAGGCGAAGTGGAGAATCTTCATGCCGGGCAGTTGGAGGCCGTCGCGGAGCTCCTCCACCGCCGGCGTGATGATGCCCAGGTCCTCGGCGATGATGGGCAGGTCGCCGAGCTCGGCACGTAGCGCATCGAAGAAGGGGCGGCCCGGGCCCGGTCGCCAGCTCCCCGAGCGAGCGTCGGGGGCCTCGGCGGGGATGGCCCAGTAGGACTCGAAGCCGCGGAAGTGGTCGATGCGGACCATGTCGGCCTGGCGAAGGCAGGCGCGGACCCGCTGCTTCCACCAACGGTGACCGCTCGCTTCGCTGGCCGCCCAGTCGAAGAGCGGGTTGCCCCACCGCTGCCCTACCTCGCTGAAGTAGTCGGGCGGCACGCCGGCGACGAAGGCCGGTTGACCGTCGGCGTCGAGTTCGAAGAGCGACCGCTCGACCCAGACATCGGCAGAGTGCAGTCCGACGAAGATAGGGATGTCTCCGACGATACGAATGCCGGCACGGTTGGCGGCGTCGCGCACCGCCTGCCACTGGGAATCGACAGCAAACTGCACAAGCTTCACCGCCGCGATGGCCGGTGCCTCTGCTGCTGCGAAGGCCGCGAGCGCCTCTGCGTGCCGGTCGCGCAGCGCAACGGGCCACTCTTGCCAGAGGCCGGCGCGATGCCGCGCTCCGATGGTCTCAAACAGGGCGAAGTCGTGGAGCCAGTGCGCTGCTGCTTCAAAGGCCTCCAGCGCAGCCTGGTCGGCATCTGTAGCCCCCTCAGCGAAGCCCCTCACGAGCGCGGGAAGGAGCTGATCTTGCTGCCAGGCCGCGTGGGCCTCGAAGTCCGAGGAGGCCCCGGCGTGCGGGCGCGTCGCCAGCACCGCACCATCAAGCCAGCCGCGGGCAACGAGCGCTTCGGCGTCGAGCAGCAGCGGGTTTATCGCGAAGGCGCTGGTGGCCATGTAGGGGCTGTCTGCCGCGGCCGGCGGGCCAAGTGGCAGCAGTTGCCACAACCCCTGCCCTGCGGCCTCCAGGAAGCCGACAAAGGCCAGTGCGTCGGCACCGAGCGTACCGCTGGGCCCGGGCCCGGGCAGCGAGGTAGGATGGAGGAGGACACCTGAGGTTCGACGGTCCATGACTGCGCTCCGAAAGACGGTCGCGGCCTCCTACGACGAGGCCACTGGCGATGCAATCGCAGCGTCGGCCGCGAACTCGCCCATCCTGCACCAACCCGCTACGGAGGCGCCCTCTCTGCAACGCGGACCACTCTTGAAAGTACCCTTCTACGGCGCTGTCGACACCCTCATGCTGCCCATCGAGTCGCTCATCGTCTACGAGAGCGGCGGCCTCACGGTCATCAACAAGCCGCCGGGCCTCCAGTCCACAGGCCGCTCGCTCGAAGACAGCAACTGCGCGCAGTACCTGCTGATGGCACGCGCCCGTCGCATGGTCTGGGCGGTGCACCAGATCGACGCCGACACCTCCGGCCTGCTGGTCTTCACCACCAAGCGAGCACTGGTCCCCATCTACCAGCAGCGGCTGCTCACACCGAACGGCCAGAAGACCTACCTCGCCATCTGCAACGGCAACCCCGACTGGGAGGAGCGCGTCGTCGATGCCCCCATCGGAGACTTCAACGAGCGCGGCGACTACCGCTACGGCGTGAACCCGAACGGCAAGACCGCCAAGACCCGCTTCCGGGTCCGTGCCCGCGCCGGCGCCTACTGCCTCATGACCGCAGAGCTCTTCACCGGCCGCACCCACCAGATCCGGGTGCACCTACAGCACGAAGGGCTCACGCTGGTGGGCGAGAACCGCTACATCGACACGCCCTGCGGCGGGCACCACCGGCAGGCGCTTCATGCGTGGCGGCTCCGCTTTTCGGACGGCGAGGAGCCATCCGGGTTCGATGCGCCGCTGCCGCAAGACCTAAGCGAACTGGCTGCGCGGCTGGGCCTCGAGGTGAACCCGTCCGCGTGGGACGACCTGACCTAACCCGAGGGCTGATCGAAGACAGCAACCAGCTGCTCGGCCCAGGCCACCACCACGCCGTCGCTCTGCAGCGTGCCAAGGCTCGTCGCGTAGCCATCGGCGGCGGCGAGGGCGTCGGCACGGAACCACCAGAAGCCATCTTTCGGCACGGGCGCAGGCTGGAGAAAGTGGACCGACCATCGCACCGTGCTGGCCATGAAGGGCGCGGTGGCGACCGGCATGATGGGGGTTGGAAAGGCATCGAGCAGGCCGAGCTGGGCAGCGGCGCCTGAGCCCGGGTCGTCGAGGAAGCGGAGGTAGCCGCCCGTGGCCGCGTCGTCGGAGCCCGTGAAGGGGAAGCCGCCTTCAG
>CAIQPA010000353.1 GCA_903873545.1 uncultured delta proteobacterium | reverse complement strand
GGGCTCACCATGTTCCTGGCTGAAAAGCCGGCGGTCATCGGCGGCGACGAGTCGTCGTTCCGCCACACGCAGCCAGGCGGCGGCACGGTCGAGGGGCATGCAATCCCGACGATTGGCTACCGCGGCATGCACTCGTTTGCGGTGCAGTTTGAGGACTACTTTGTGCCCGACAGCCACCGGGTGGGCCGCGAAGGCGAGGGCTTCGCGCTGCAGATGAAGGGCTTTGCCGGCGGCCGCATCCAGACGGCGGCACGGGCGGTTGGCGTGATGGAGGCGGCCTACCGGCAGGCTGTCTCTTACGCCCGCGACCGGCAGGTCTTTGGCGAGCCGCTGGCCAACTTCGGGCTGTCGCGGCAGAAGCTGGTGCAGATGGCGGCGATGATTCAGGCGTCGCGGCAGCTCTCCTACCATGTTGCCGGACTGATGGATGACCACAAGGGTGGCATGGAGGCCTCGCTCGTGAAGCTCCTCTCCTGCAAAGATGCGGAGTGGGTGACCCGCGAGGCGATGCAGCTGCATGGCGGCATGGGCTACAGCGAAGAGTATGCCGTGAGCCGGCTCTGGCAGGATGCCCGGGTGCTGAGCATCTTCGAGGGCGCCGAAGAGATTCTGGCGGTCTACGTGGTGGCTCGGGCGGTGCTCCGGGAGAAGATTGAGGGTGTTGCGGGCTAACGAGCGAGGTTGCGCATGAGCGGAAAGGGTTGGCAGGGGAACTACTTCGAAGACTTCACGCTCGGCACCCGCCTGGACTGCCCGCCGGATCGGACGGTCACGGCCGGCGATGCGGCCGCCTACATCGCGCTGACGGGCGACCGGACGGCGGCCTTCTGTGGCGCCTCGCAGCAGGCCCATCCGCTGGTGGTCTTCCACACGGTCTTTGGCCAGACGGTCCGTCCTATCTCGCTCAACGCCCGCGCCAACCTTGGCTATGCGGGCATCCGCTGGGGTGCGCCCGTCTTCTTTGGCGACACGCTCGCGACCACGCTTGAGGTGGTGGGGCTCAAGGAGAACTCCAACCGGCAGACGGGCGTGGTCTATGTGCACACGGTCGGCCGCAACCAGCGCGGCGAAGAGGTGCTCTCCTACTGGCGCTGGGTGATGGTGAAGAAGCGGGGCGATGCCCCGACGGCTTCGCTGGAGGCCCCCGTTGTTCCGGAACTGCCCGGCAGCGTGGCGCCGTCTGCGCTGCGGCTCGACGCCAAGCCGCTGCCCGCCCGTGCGACCGGCGCCCGCTTCTTCCTCGAGGACTACGCGGCCGGCGAGCGCATCGACCACTACGACGGCATGACCATCAACCCGTCGGACCACATGGCCTTCACGCGGCTCTTCCAGAACAGCGCGAAGGTGCACTTCGATGCGAAGCTGATGGAGGGCAAGCCACTGGTCTACGGCGGCGTGGTCATCAGCCACGCCTACGCGATGGCGCTCAACGGCCTCGAGGCCCGTCTGGGCATCGTGGGCATCAACGCGGGCGCCCACACCAGCCCCATCTTTGCGGGCGACACGCTCTATGCCTTCACCGAGGTGAAGGAGGTCTATGCGCCGGCCAACAGCAGCGTTGGCGCGCTCCGGCTGCGGCTGGTGGGCGTGAAGAATGTTGACCCTTCATCGGCCGGCTTTGCGCTGATGGTCGAGGATGCGAAGACGCCGGGCAAGCGGGTGCTGAACCCGGCTGTGGTGCTCGACCTCGACTACTGGGAGGCGATGCCGAAGCGGAGCGGGGTGGAGGCGTGAGCGGCGCCAAGAAGGCGGC
>CAIQPA010000352.1 GCA_903873545.1 uncultured delta proteobacterium | reverse complement strand
GACGTCGCTGCGCCAGGCGCGCAGGCCATCGGCGGCGGAGCGTGGCGATGCAGTGCCGGAGGGCCGCCCGCCGCTCTGCTCCATGGAGGTCGGTCCGGCGAGCGGACGAACGGGCTGATTCGCCTGGGCGTTGAACCCGGGCTGCGCTGCGGCAAACGCAGCAGCTGCTGCACTCTCGGCATCACGGCGCCGCTGGTCGGCGGCGAGCTGGGCCTGCTTTGCCTCGAGCGCCTTCTGCTTCTTGCTCCGGAGGACGAGCCAGACGATGAGGCCGATGGCGACCAGCGCCAGTGCAATCCCAGCCCACTGCTTGGAGGAGAGTTCCGAGGCGGGCGGCTCCACCGGCGGGGCCGGGGTCGTGGGGGCGCTGCTCGGCGGCGGCGGCGGGGGCGCAGCGGCTGCGCAGGCGGGCACCCGGTCGCAGACCGCACTGATCGAATCGCAGTGGAGACCGGCAATGCTGATCATCGCAGCTTCGGTCTTGGAGGAGCCGATGGCCTCGAGGCTAACGACACCGTCGGCGAGGGCCGGCTCTCGGAGGCAGTTGATCGTGTAGAGGTAGACCGAACGGGCCTGGTCCATGGACTCGCGGGCTGCGTCGGCGAGGTCGTTTGCGGTGCGCGGACGGATGGTCTTGTGCACGCCGTGCAGCTGCTTGGCCAGCACCTCGAGGCCGGTGAGCCAGCGCCGGTCAATGTTGGAGCCTCCGGCCATGTCGTTGACGGCTAGGGTCGAGACGGCGACAGGGACGGCGCCGCGCAGTTCAGCATCGCGGATTGCGTCGATGCTTTTCTTGAGGCAGCCCTCGATGTCGGCCTCGGGCTTGCAGGTCTCATCAAGGCCGTCGCTGATGAGGATGATCTCGCGGCGACCGGGGATGGTGAGGTCGTTGGAGATATCTTCCACCGCCCGACGGGTGGTGGTGAGGATCGGTGACTGCTTGCCGTTGAAGTTGAAGTTCTTGGCAACGAAGGTTCGCACTGCATCGGCATTGTCCGTCGGCGCCAGCTTCTTTGCGCCATCGGGGCCTTCGCGGTCGACGATGTAGATGCCCACCCGGTCGCGACGTGTCGGGTCCATCTTGCTTGCGATGGCGTCGCCGAGTTTCGCGGCCGCGCCCGGCAGACTCAGGCTCAGCGTGTTGTCGAGCACAAAGACGATGACGGACCCCTCCTCGGAGGCAGAGCCTACGGTCGGAGCGGGCGCCGGATTGTTGAGCGGCGCGGTGGGGCTTCCGGTGCGGTAGACCAGCACGCTAGGTGCACCATCTTTGGCAACCGGTTTGTCGTCGTCGAGGTGCCGAATCTGAACTGTCGCCGTCTGGCGATTCGTCGGGGGGCCTGCGCCGATGATTTGGGACGAGGTGCCCGCCGATGCAGGCGCCGCGCCGAGCAGTATCAAAGTGACAGCGAGCTGCGCGAGCAGTGCAGAGCGGACGGAGCCGCCGAGACTTCTGCCCGAAGAGAAGATCTTCCCGTTCATATGCTTCCTCCAGATATCAAATGCGCAGCGATTTCTTCGAGCCGTCGGCAAGGGCCGACTAGCCTTCAGGCAGGAGCACGATCGTCCATTCAGCGTTGCCCATTTTGATGCGCGCGGGGCCATAGAGCTGCGTGGTGGTGAAGACCGGCTCGCCGTTGACCTCGATGGGATTCG
>CAIQPA010000351.1 GCA_903873545.1 uncultured delta proteobacterium | reverse complement strand
CGATGACTGCGACGACAGCAACGCCTCGCGCTATCCCGGCAACCCGGAGGTGAACGGCACCAACATCGACGAGGACTGCGACGGCGTTGCCATCTGCTTCATCGACGGTGACAACGACGGCGACCGCTCTGCGGCGACGCCGAACGCGACGGACGGCAATGGCGATGCCGACTGTGCCGACAGCTTCGAGGCCCTCAACTCCGACCCCACGGGTGACTGCGACGATGCCGACGCCACCCGCTCCTCGCTCCTGGCGGAGGTCGTAGGCGACAACATCGACAACGACTGCAGCGGCACGGCGACCTGTTTGCTTGATGCTGACAACGACGGCCACCTGCTGCCCACCCCCGTGTCGCTCGGTTCGCTCGACGCCGACTGCGCCGACACGGGCGAAGGCCTCTCGACCGACCCCACCGACGACTGCGACGACAACAACGCAGGCCGCCACCCGGGCCTGTCGGAGAACGCCGGCAACGACACGGACGAAGACTGCAACGGCGTAGCCCTCTGCTTCGTCGACGCCGACAACGACGGCGACCGGCTCTCCTCTGCACCGAACGCCACCACGGTCGGCAACAGCGACACCGACTGCTCCGACGCCAACGAAGCTATCTCGGCCGACCCCGCCACCGACTGCGACGACGCCGACGCCACCCGCGCAGGCCGCTTCAATGAGATTGTCGGAGACAACCTCGATAACGACTGCGACGGTACAGCCACCTGCTACTTCGACGCCGACAACGACAGCTACCTGCTCAGCTCGCCCATCGCCTACTCCAACCCGACCGGCAACCCGCTCAACTGTGGTGACGCCTTCGAAGGTCTCGCCTCCGAGCGCACCCCCAACCTGCAGGAGGACTGCGACGATACCAACGCCTCGGCCCGCCCCGGCATCTCCGAGGTGGCCGGCAACAGCTTCGACGACAACTGCGACGGCAGCATCACCTGCTTCGTCGACGCCGATGCAGACAACCACCTCTGGCCCGACAGCCGCACCAACGCTGCTCGCCTCATCACCCACTTCACGAACGAAGGGGCCAAGGGTGGCGCAACCTGCAGCTACGCGACCGGTTATGGCGCCTACGCCCTGCCCGGCGACAGCAACTTCGATGAGTGCGACGACTTCCACGCGACCGCCTTCAGCGGCGCGACCGAGGCGCCGGGCAACGACCTCGACGAGGACTGCTCGGGCGACATGCTCTGCTACACCGACACCGACAACGACGGCTTCGGCAGCGGGCTCGGTTCGCTGACAGCCTCGCTCAACGCCACCTCGGGTCTCTACAGCACCACCTGCACCGCCTCGACCGCCTTCTCCCTGATCGGCACGGGCGCCGATGTGGACTGCAACAACAGCAACGCTGCGGTTCACCCCGGAAGCTGCGCCTCGCTCGCCGCGGGCGACGGAACGGCCTGCGCCGCCAACACCGAGACCATCGGCAACGACACCGACGAAGACTGCTCCGGCCAGATGCTCTGCTACGTCGACAACGACAACGATGGCTACGGCACCGCGGCCACCTCCAGCATCTCCACGCTCGGCGGCGTAACCTGCACCAGCAACGCCTTGGCCTCCATCACCGGCGGTGGAGCAACGGGCGCAGGTAACACCACCTTCGACTGCGACGACAACGCCAGCGCGATCAAGCCCGGCGCCACGGAGTCGGTCGACATCTACGACAACAACTGCGACGGCGCCTACGCCTGCTACGCCGATGCCGATAACGACGGCTACGGCACCGGGTCGTCGGCCACCACCTACACGCAGCGCTGCGACACGGGCCCAGGCTCACTCACCAGCAACGACTGCGTCGACACCGGTATCGTGGACGGCATCGGAGCGGCCAGCATCAACCCGGGCGCAGCCGAGACCTTCCCCGCCGGCGTCAACGACGCCGACGAGAACTGCGACGGCGCCTACCTCTGCTACGCCGATGCCGACAACGACGGCTACGGCACCACAGCACAGGCCGCGAACGGCGCGCAGACCTGCACCGCAAACACCGCAGCGAGCAAGGTGGGCGGCGGCGCCCAGCAGGCGGGCAACACCACCTTCGACTGCAACGACGGCAGCAGTGCCATCAAGCCCGGTGCCACCGAGACCAACAGCAACGACGTCGACGAGAACTGCGACAACAGCTGGCTCTGCTGGACCGATGCCGACAACGACGGCTACGGCACCGCAACCTCGGTCGCGGTGAGCGCGGCGACCTGCACCGCAAGCGTCGCGGCCTCGAGCACGGGCGGCGGCACCTACAGCGTGGGTACGGCGACCAGCGGAAGCTTCGACTGCCGCGATACCGACGCCGCCGTCAACCCCGCCGCCAGCGAAGCGGTCGGCGGAACCGCGGCGGCCTTCCCCTGGACCAGCGTTAACGCCCCGGCGATTGACGAGAACTGCAACGGCTACTTCTCCTGCTACGCAGACCCCGACAACGACAACTACTACGCCTCGGGCGCGACCACCTCGGACAGCTTCACCACGACCTGCGCGCTCGCGACCAACGCTGCCGAGGTTTCCGGCGACTGCGCAGGCACCGACGCCACCATCAACCCCGGCGCCACCGACAGCCCAACGGACGACATCGACCAGAACTGCGACGGCGCCTACGCCTGCTATGTCGACAACGACAACGATGGCTTCGGCACCACCAGCACGGGCAATGCACCGGCGGGCCAGACCTGCACCGCCGCCATGTACTTCGCCTCCAACGCGACCGAGACGAACGACAGCACGCAGTATATCGGCCCCGGCGCGGGCGAAATCTGCGACGGCGTCAACAACCTCACGGGCGCCACGGGCGATCCGGCCGGCACCTGCCCCGCAGGCTGCGCCGGTCAGTTCAACAGCACCAGCAACCGCGGTTACATGTTCTGCCGCATCACCAGCACCACGACGGGGGCCCGCACCCAGACCGTCCACCGCCGGAAGTGCCAGGCCCAGACGGGCATGGACCTCGCCAGCATGGACAGCGAGACGGAGAACACCTGGGTGACCGACAACGCCTCCACCAACGCAGCCACCAACAACTTCGGCGGCGGCTACATCGGCGGCATCCAGATGCAGGGCGGAGACAATTGGAAGTGGCGCTGGGCGGGCAACGGCCGTCTGACCCTCAACGCCTACAGCCGCTCCACCACCTCGGAGGGCGACGGCCGCTTTGGCTACGCAAACTGGAACACCAGTGAGCCCAACAACACGGGCATGTGCATGCAACTCTACGGCAGCGGCGCCGGCGCGGCCAAGTACAGGTGGGACGATGTGGGCTGCACGACCGAGCTGAACGAGAGCTTCTGCGAGTGGTCGGCGGAGAACAACAGCCGGCCCGCGCTCCGGCTCGGGCTCAACACCTACAGTCCGTCACGGGGTGGCGGCGGCGGTACCTACGCCGAGACCTGGTGCCCCGAGGGTCAGGTAGCGGTCGGCCTCTACACGCGGGGGAGCGGCACGGTCAGCCGGCTCGGCCTCCGCTGCGCCGCCATCTCGGCCACCACCAACACGGCGACCTACCCCTACACCTATGGCCTCTCCTTTGGCGCCGTCGCGTCGGAGCAGACCACAAATGGCTCCGACGCAGGCACCATCTCCCGCGACGACTGCGCCGCCGGCTCGGCCCTGGTCGGCATCAACCTCCGCGCCGGCGGGCTGCTGGACGGGGCAGCGGCTGTTTGTGCCCCCTTCACGGTGAGCGGTACGACCATCAGCGTGGGCGGGACCACCACCTTCCCGAACCGGGTCGGCGGAGGCGGTACGGGCTATACCGACCGGTGCAATGGTAACGCGATCGTCAACGGCCTCCGCTACAGGGCGGGCTCCCTCATCGACGCGGCCTCCTTCGCCTGCGTCCAGCCCGTCCTGCAGGCCAACAGCGTGCAGGTCTCGCAGAATGCCGGCAGCTTGCTGCCGCAGCGGGGCGGCACGGGTGGCTCGTCCTTCAATCTCAACTGCAACGAGCGCGAGACCCTCATGGGGCTGCGCATCAACGCCTCAGGCAGCGGCAACGGCCTCGACCGGGTCAGCCCCCGCTGCCGCCCCACCTTCCAGGTCACCGACGCAGCTTCGGAGCCCTACTCCGTGAGCCTCGCCACCGGAAACCTCACCTATGACGAGACGGGCTGCTGCGGCGGTTCGGGCGGCAGTTTCATCATCCGCGACTGCAATGCCGGCGAGCACCTTGTGGGTATCAACACCAAGGCGGATGGGCAGGTTCGCGCGATCGAACCCCTCTGTGCCACGCTCTCTCTGAGCGGCTCGACCGTGACCCGGAGCGCCTCGCGCAGCATCGGCGTCTCGGGCTACCAGCAGGGTACCTTCTTCAGCGACGTCTGCCCCGGCAACGAGGTCGCCTCGGGCCTCCGCATCCGGAGCGGCGGCGGCGTCGACGCGCTCGGCGTGAACTGCGCGAAGCCGCAGGCCGGCGCCATCGGCCGGACGGTGCCGCTCGACGTGCAGCTCAATAGCAGCACCGCCATCGGCGGAAACGGCGTCTCGGGCGCCCAGAACACGGGCAGCCAGGGCAACGACTACAGCATGAGCTGCACCGACTACGGCGGCATCAACGACATCGCCTACGACTGGACGGCCCCCTCGACTGGCACCTTTATCGCCTCCACGGCCAACCAGGCCGGCTACAACGCCAGCACCACCTACGGCACAGACACTGCCATCAGCGTCTACAGCGTGACCTCCGCAGGCGCCGTTGGGGGCGAGATCGGCTGCAATGACGACAACCCCTACGCTGGCCAGAGCGCATCAGGGTCTGCAAAGTACTCCTCCATTCTCAGTTTCTCGGCGGTCTCGGGGACGAAGTATCGCATCGTCGTGGCCGCCTGGGACGTCGACGTGAACTACAACCTCGACATCTTCAAGCAGGGCACCTTCACCTCTACATCCAACAAATTCGTGACCTCCGGCACCGCATTCTGGATTGGCGCGAGCGATTCGCAGAACACCGGCACCCTTTGGGACAACTACATTGCGCGCGGCTCACTTTCAGGCTTGCCCAATTCGTGGAACTATAAATCGGGCTCCGACATCACCCTGCTGTGGCAGGCTCCGTTCTCCGCAACCCGGACATTTGCCTATGATTCCTGCCCGACGGGGGGTACCTGCTCTCAAACCACGGGCGCGCTTGCCACCGCCACGGTCAACGCTGCTACAGGCGCAGTGACCTGCGGTGCGCCCGGTTCGCAGAACTTTAACACCAACGGATACGGAACCTTTACTTCCGCAGTCACCGCCGGCAGCTTCTACTGCATCATCTTTGATGGCACTGGACCCCTGTACTCGGTCGACGTCCGTTAGCCGAGCGGCTCTGCATTCGCCCGACCCGCCGCGCGCAAGCCGGCGGGTCGCGCCGTTTTGGGCGCTGCGCGCGCAGCCGGTAACGCGGCGCGTTGTGACAAAGTTGGCAGCGCTGCCACTTCTGCTGCCCGAGATTGTCACAACGCAGGGGGCGCAAAGAGGGTGACGCATCGCGTCAGTTTGGCGATCCGTCGGGATTATTCCCAGCACGCATTTGTGGTTTACAGCGAACGCAAACTTTTGCAGGATGCGAGGCTACCATGGATCGATCCGTGCCATAACGGCACACTCTTTGCATCGTGATGTTCGCCATTGTCCCATTTTGTCCTCCAACTCGGAGTTCTCGCGTGAAGAAATCAGCCCTTTCGATTCGCCTTCTCTGCTGTAGCAGCGCCCTGGCGCTGCTTGCGGCCTGCTCCAGCGACACCGACAAGCCTGCTGCACAGAGCGCGGCTGCTGAGTCGCTCGCGAAGCCCGATGCCGGTCTCGCGATTCCTGACGCGGGCATCGGCGCAGGCCTGCCGGCCAACCCCGACAATGGCCTCTGGCTCACCTACGAATTCACAGGCTCCGCCAATCCTGCCGACGGCACGATGACGCTCGGGCCCGCGAAGCTCGATACCACCAACCTGACGCCCGATGTGCGGCGCCGGGTCGAGCAGGGCCTCTGCCTCGCAGACATCCTTCAGGACGGCATCCCGGGCTCGGGTCCGCCAGATACCGTGGAGCTCGTCACGAACAACATCCGGCTCAACGACCTGTGCGACCCGACCGCCGGCGTTGCCCAGTTCTGCGCCGACGTGAAGATCCAGTCGTTCTACCAGAACGTTACGCTGGCCCGCACCTACGCCCAGTTCACCAGCATCACGCCGCTGCTGGGCCACTCGGTGCGGAACTCCGACATCGGTGTGCCGGCAGAGGGGCTGGCCTCGGGCCTAGGCATCATCAGCTACGGCAACATCGGCCCGGCCGGCTCCACGACGCCCGCCGACTTCTCGGAGAAGACCTGGATCTTCAACAGCGATGGCACCAACTTCACCTTCACGGGTCGGGTGCTCGCGCTGCAGAACGAGACCTGCAACGGCGTTGATGACGACTGCGATGAGCGGATCGACGAGGGCAACTTCTGTCTGGCTTCGGGCCAGGCCTGTGTCACCTCCTCGGACTGCGCCACCAACTCCTGCGTGGCAGGCGTCTGCGGCACCGCTAGCTGCACAGACGGCACCAAGAACCTTGCCGAGACAGATGTTGACTGCGGCGGCGCGACCTGTGGCGCCTGCACCAACGGCAAGGGTTGCGCGGCCCATGCAGACTGCCTCAGCGGCTACTGCGACCCCGTTGGCGATGTCTGCATCCCCGAGCCCGACTCCGATAGCGACGGCATCCTCGAGCTGACCGACAACTGCCCCCTCGTCTCCAACGCCAACCAGCTCAACACCGATGCGGCGACCGACGGTGGCGACGCCTGCGATGACGACAATGACAACGACACCATCCTCGACACCGCGGACAACTGCCCGGTGCTGGTGAACACAGACCAGGCCAACACGGACGGCGATGCCGCCGGCAATGTCTGCGACCTCTGCCCCAACGCCGCGCTCGACGACGCCGATGGCGACGGCTTCTGCGCCGACCTCGACAACTGCCCTGCCGATGCCAACCTCGACCAGGCCGACCTCGACACGGACGGCGAAGGTGATGTCTGCGATACCGACGACGACGGCGACACGGTCATCGACACGAGCGACAACTGCCCCATCAACGCCAACACCGACCAGGCCAACCCGGATGGCGATGCCACCGGCTCGGCGTGCGACAGCTGCCCGAACGATGCCGACAACGACCTCGACAACGACGACCTCTGCGCCGACGCCGACAACTGCCCCTCCATCGTGAACCCCCTTCAGGAGAACACCGATGGCGACAGCCTCGGCAACGCCTGCGACCCGGACAGCGACAACGACGAAGTAAACGACGACCTCGACAACTGCGACCTCATCGTCAACCCGCTCCAAGAGAACGCCGACGCCGACGCGCTCGGTAACGCCTGTGACGCCTGCCCCGGCGACGCGGCCAACGATGCGGACATCGACGGTGTCTGCGGCGATGTCGACAACTGCCCGACCAACGCGAATGCCGACCAGGTCGATGGCGATAGCGACACCCAGGGCGATGTCTGCGACT
>CAIQPA010000350.1 GCA_903873545.1 uncultured delta proteobacterium | reverse complement strand
GCCGGCCCCTGGACCGTCGGCAGCGCGGGCTGCTTGCGGAGAAGATCAAGCGTAGCGGCGCATCGGTCGTTCTTCTGTCGGCACGAGGGTCGACGGAGATCGAGACCTTCCGGGAGGCGTTGGAGGAGCTCGACGTGGCCGCGACTGTGGCCCATTCGGCGGACGACCTGGCCAAACAAATGAAGGTGATCGCGCACGAATGGACGGAGCGATATGTGATCGGTTTTGACGGTCCCACCGACCTTCAAGACGATGAGATCGAGATCGCTGTACTCCCGAGATCGATTCTGGCCCCCATGTCTGCCGGCGTGCCCCGTAAAGCCGTCGCGATGTTTGGTTCCAGGACGCCCTCTGGTTGCAGCCAAGCACAGTTGGTGACGAAAGAGGGCGAGGTGGCAACCGGGGACAATTGCCAACCATCGTGGGACTTCTCCGAGCGGGTGGTGCCAGAGGGCGAATCGGTGGTTCGGGTCGAACGGGTCGGTGGGCGCCGTTTCGCAGTATCAGCGCGCGGCGAACTCTTTGTTTCGGACGACGGGGATGCCGGCGTGACAAAGGTCGAAGGGGTTAAGGATGTTACCGAGCTCGCCGTCACAGAGGGCGGCGCCTTCGTGGTCGCGACGAACGGGCAAGACCGGCCCATCGTGGCATTTCTCGAAGGCCTAGAGGGCGCGCCGAGGTGGATGGAGGAGATCCCAGGGGCGACGAAGGGCTCGGATGTTGCGTTGGTGAGCCTGCCGTCGGAGGCGCGCGCCCAATTGTGTGTAACGCGAACGCGAAAGGACAGACTCTGCCGAGACCTCGATGGAAGCTGGAATGAGGATTCGAGCGAGCAACGGGCCGCGCTGCCTGCGGCGCGGAATATGCGTTGGCTCCAGTCTGGCGGCCCAACACCGACCCAGTTTTCGCAGGCAACCACTGGCCTGGTTCAGCGGAGCCGTGACCTCGGTCGAAGCTGGTCACGCATTGGTGAAAGGGCGCGACTGACGGGTGGTTTGAAGCGGAACGCTGAAAGCGGAAGACTCTGCGCCATCAGCTCTGGAAAGGCGGTCTGTTCTGCCGATGACGGCACGACCTGGGCGGAGGTGCCCGTGCTCGGAGAGGAGCCGATTCTGGCGCTGGATCTCAATGGTGGGGAGTTGGTCGCGAGTTCGGCGAACAGGATGATGAACGAATTCGAGATCATCACCGAACTCACCCCAAACCCCAGACAGGTTCTGGATCCAACGACCGGCGCGCTTCTTTCGGGCGTCAGCAATGCACTGTCGG
Source organism: uncultured delta proteobacterium (assembly GCA_903873545.1). Classification (GTDB taxonomy): domain Bacteria; phylum Myxococcota_A; class Bradymonadia; order REDH01; family REDH01; genus CAIWGR01. Next base: position 1,969 of record CAIQPA010000350.1, on the reverse strand, counting down.
AAATGTTCGCGAAACCGATGACGGATCAACACAGTGAGATTTTTGTGCTGCTGCCCGCAGGCAGCGGGGCGGGCGAAGTCGAGGCGCGAAGGGCTGGCAACGCGATTGCAGCCTGGTTTGCAGACCAGACCAGCGCCACGGACGATAGAATCCACATTGTTGAGGCGCAGAAGAGCAGCGGCGCCCGGAAAGTCATCGTGCTCCTCGGTCGCCGGCGTTAGGGCACATTTCACGCGTGAGCAGGCTGAACTTCAATTGACAGAGGCGGGGGTTGAAGTGCAGGAGGAGGGGGTTGGAGGGTGCTTGGGATGAGGCGATGATTGCCATGTCAAGATGGAGCAGGTTGCAGTCGTTATGGCTGCTCGTTCTCATTGTCTGGGGCTGCCAGCCGACCAAACCAATCCCCGCGCCAGCAGGGAGCGGCGAAGGGAGTGCGGCTCCAGCGCCTGTTGTTGCCATTCCCGCACTTCCGCCGCGCCAAGAGCGTGGAGGAATCGGACGGACGGGCGCTGTTGAATGGCAGGCTCCAGCCGCCCTGCAGACGATTGTCTGGAAAGTGCAGCTTGAGTCGGCGAGCACCACGATCGCATTTGGAACGCGTCTGTTTGCGGCAAACGCCAAGAGTTTGGCCGCGATCGATGGCGCCACAGGGCAGACCATTTGGAGCAGGCCCGTCACGCGAGGGATGGCCTCAACCCCGGTGATTACAGAAGAGGCGGTCCTGCTTTCGACGGGCGATCGCAAACTCGCTTCGCTCGACACGAAGACCGGCGAGACACGCTGGGAGACACGGCTGAAGCAGACGGCAGATGGTGGCCTCCTCCTGCAGGGCGATAGGCTGTTTGTGACGAGCAGCGCGGGCACCGCCTGGTCGTTCGATGCCAGCAACGGAAAGAAGGACTGGTCGGTTTGGATCGCACCGTCGGTCCAGTCTGCCCCCGCGCTCGATGGTGATCTGCTCTTGATTGGCGCAGGTCTGAAGCGGGGCGGCGCCGTGTTCGCGATGAAGACAGACAGCGGTGCGGAGTGGTGGAGCATTGAGACAGATGCATCGGTGACCGTATCTCCCGCGGCGATTGGGCAGACCGTGATCGCGGTGGACAAGGCAGGGAATGTCTACGCGATCGGCCGGTCGACCGGGCAGTTGCTCTGGAGGTCGAAGGCTGGCTCGGAGGTTGCAGGAGCCTTCGCAGTCGACGCCCAGCTCATCTATGTGGCCACAACCGGGGGCGAGGTTCTGGCGCTCTCCTTGGCGGACGGGTCAGAGCGCTGGCGCGTGCAGGCTGGAGGCTCGTTCCGGTCGCCGCTGGTACGCGCAGCCAATGCCATTTTGGCAGGAAACGATGACGGCCACCTTCGGTCGTTCGATCCCTCCACTGGCCGTGAGCTGTGGCGGTTTCAGGCCGGCGCGACGATTCGCGACGAGGTTGGCATGGCGACGAATTGTCTCTCTTTCTCGGCCGGAGACGGCAATCTCTTCTGTGTGCGCTAGCCCGATGTCAAAGACTGTCGAATCAGGAGTGTATCTTCTTGGGCGCGCTGCAGCCGCAGACATCGTTGTCTCTTCGGAGAACACGGCAACGAGCAGGATTCATGCGGAGCTTCGCACCGATGAACAGGAGCGCCTGTTTGTGCGTGATCTCGGATCGCGGCACGGCACCTTTGTAAACCGAGTGCGGATCTCTCGGGTGACGATTCTCAAGCCGGGAGATGAAATCAGTCTCGCGGGCCAGGCAAACTTCCGCGTTGAGGACCTCAACGCTCTCATTCGGCAGATCCAGTCATGAACCAGCGACCAAGCGGTACCATCCAGAAGCTGCTGCTACCCCGTCTCGTAGGGCTCGCAATCGGCGCCATTCCCTTTGCGATTCTTGCGGTGATTCTACCTGCAGATGCGCCACTGACGCTGCTGCTCGTCGACAAGACCGCCGTGGCGCGTAGCATTCCCTATCCGATTACGATTCACCTC
>CAIQPA010000349.1 GCA_903873545.1 uncultured delta proteobacterium | reverse complement strand
CGTGCGAGCGTCCGATGACGGGGGTCATCTTGTGCTCGAAGGCGCGCCGCTCGATGGCCGCGGCGAGCGCGTCGAGGTCGTCGAGCAGGAGCTGTCCCGCGTCGCGGAGCTGCAGCGCAAAGGTGGTGTCGAGGATGTCGCTGGAGGTGAGCCCCATGTGGAGGAAGCGGCCATCATCGGGGCCGCACTGCTCCTCGAGGCTCTGCACAAAGGCGGCGACGTCGTGGCGGGTGATGGCCTCGATCTCGGCGACGCGGGCCGGGTCAACCGAGAGGCAGGCGCGGAGACGTGCGACGGTCTCTGCGGGCATGCGACCAAGCGCGACGAAGCCGTCACAGGCAGCGAGCTCAATGGCGAGCCAGCGGTCGAGCTTGGCCTGTTCAGCCCAGATGGCGGTCATCACAGGGCGGGCATATCTATCGATCATGAGCAGGGTCCTGTCGCGTATCGGACGGGATCGATCCCGTTACCGGGATGCCCTGCGGCGATTTGGCGGTACCACCCGGCTCGGCACCGCGGGGCGGTTACTCTTCGAACTTCAGCGAACTGATGGCCGCCTGGTAGTCGGCGAGGAGCGCGTCGGCCTTGTCTGCCTCCATGTAGGAGACGACGACATAGGCGGAGGTGTCTTTGACGAACTGGAAGACGTAAACCTTGAGGTTCACGCCGGCGTGGGCGAAGGTGTAGATGGTCTCGGTGCCGCTCGTGTTGCCGATCTTCTTCTCTTCGCGGCCCGCGCGGGTGAAGTCGGAGGCGCCGAGGGTCTCGTGGAAGGTGTCGAAGAAGACGCCGGCGACATCGCTGGTCATCAGCTGGGTCGCGATGACCTCGAGCTGGCTGTGGCCACCGTCACGCTTGAACATGAAGACGGCGCGATCGTTGCCATCTGCGTTGCTCCAGCCAGTCGGGCGATCCATCGACACCTTCAGATCGTCGTTCTTCACCGTCTCTGCCCAAGCCTGACCGGCGAGGAGTGAAAGACCGAGAACCGTGACGATCGTGAGGCGGCGAAGGAGCATGTACACACCGTAGCGTAGGCTAGCGTCCGGCAGCGCCGAACAGACGGCGGCTCCATACGACAAGCATTGGCGGCAGGCAAGAACGTTGCGCGCAGAGAGCGACCTTCCCTCCACCATTTCCGACCGGTGGCGCAGTGCATCATCTCGCTTGCCCCGAACGCCTCTGCCGACTAACCCCGCGCCCCAACATAGACCGCCTCACCGGAGCCTCAGGCATGCCCAAGCGTACGGACATCCGTTCCATCCTCGTCATCGGATCTGGGCCTATCGTGATCGGTCAGGCCTGCGAGTTTGACTACTCCGGCACCCAGTCGGTGCGTGCGCTGCGGAAGGAGGGCTACCGGGTCATCCTGGTCAACTCCAACCCGGCCACCATCATGACCGACCCGGAGCTGGCCGACGCCACCTATGTGGAGCCGCTCACGCCCGCCTATGTGCGCGACATCATCGCCAAGGAGCGGCCAGACGCCATCCTCTCCACCATGGGCGGACAGACCGCGCTCAACCTCGCCAAGGCGCTCCACGAGAACGGCGTCCTTGCCGAGTTCGGCGTCGAGCTGCTCGGCGCAAACTATGACGCCATTGAGTGCGCCGAAGATCGCCAGAAGTTCAAGGTGGCGATGGAGGAGATCGGCGTCGACATGGCCGCCTCCGGCTACGCCCACACGGTCGAAGAGGCCTTTGAGATCACTGCCCGCGTCGGCTTCCCTGCCATCATCCGACCCTCCTTCACGCTCGGCGGCACGGGCGGTGGCATCGCCTACAACCGGCAGGAGTTCGAGGAGATGGTCCGCTACGGCCTCGAGTGCTCGCCCGTCCACGAGCTCCTCATCGAAGAGTCGCTCCTCGGCTGGAAGGAGTACGAGCTCGAGGTGATGCGCGACCAGGCCGACAACGTGGTCATCATCTGCTCCATCGAGAACTTCGACCCGATGGGCGTCCACACGGGCGACTCCATCACCGTCGCGCCGGCGCAGACGCTGACCGACATCGAGTATCAGGCGATGCGCAACGAGGCGCTCGCCATCATCCGCCGCATCGGCGTCGACACGGGCGGCTGCAACATCCAGTTCGCGGTCAATCCGGAGAACGGCCGACGCATCGTCATCGAGCTCAACCCGCGCGTCTCGCGGAGCAGCGCCCTGGCCTCCAAGGCCACCGGCTTCCCCATCGCCAAGATCGCCGCGCTGCTCGCCGTCGGCTACCGGCTCGACGAGCTCACCAACGACATCACGACCAAGACGCCCGCCTCCTTCGAGCCGGTCATCGACTACACCATCGTCAAGATCCCCCGCTTCACCTTCGAGAAGTTCGCCGGCGCAGACAACACGCTCACCACGCAGATGAAGTCGGTGGGCGAGGTCATGGGCATCGGCCGCAGCTTCCCCGAGGCGCTGCTGAAGGCGACCCGCTCGCTCGAGATCGGCCGTGCCGGCCTCGTGCCGCTCCTCGCCCCGCCTGGCACCGGCAAGGTGCCGCGCGACCGCGCAGACCTGCTTGCCTTCTTCGGCGACCACCTCATCCGCCCCACCCCCGACCGCCTCTGGTATGTGGCCGACGCGCTCGGCTCCGGGCTCAGCGTGGAGGACGTCGCGGGCCTCACCAAGATCGATCCCTGGTTCCTCGACCAGATGCTCCGCATCATCGAGCAGGAGACGGAGCTCAAGGCCTTCGCAGCAGGCGGTGCGCCGTTTGGCTCCGACGAGGGCGCCGCACTGCTCCGCGCCGCCAAACGGCTGGGCTTCAGCGACGCCGAGATCGGCCGGCTCACGGGGCGCATGGAGAGCGATGTGCGTGCCGCCCGTCTGGAGGCCGGCATCCGTCCCGTCTTCAAGGCGGTCGACACCTGCGCCGCAGAGTTTGAGGCCTTCACGCCCTACCTCTACTCCACCTACGAGAGCGAGCCGGAGTCGGTCATCGCCCCCAACCCGCGCCGCGTCATCATCCTCGGCGGCGGCCCCAACCGGATCGGTCAGGGAATCGAGTTCGACTGCTGCGCCGTCCACGGCGTCATGGCGCTCCGCGAGCAGGGCATCGAGACGGTGATGGTCAACTGCAACCCGGAGACCGTCTCGACCGACTACGATGTGCCGGACCGGCTCTACTTTGAGCCGCTCACCTTCGAAGACACGATGGAGATCATCGACCGCGAGCAGCCGCTTGGCGTCATCCTCCAGTTCGGCGGCCAGACGCCGCTCAAGCTCGCCCTGCCCCTGCTCCGTAGCGGCGTCCGCATCCTCGGCACCCACCCCGACGCCATCGACCGGGTGGAGGACCGCAAGCGGTTCAACCTCCTCGTCGAGCAGCTCGGCCTCAAGCAGCCTGAGGGCGGCACCGCCCTGACAGCCACCGAGGCGATCGTCATCGCACGCGAGATTGGCTACCCCGTGCTCGTCCGCCCCTCCTATGTGCTCGGCGGCCGCGGCATGCATGTTGTCCACTCCGAAGACGAGCTCACCGGCCTCTTCGAGAAGGCCAGCCAGGCCGGCGAGGGTGGCAACGTCCTCATCGACCGCTTCCTTGTCGACGCACAGGAGGTCGACGTTGACCTCATCGGCGACGGCGAGACCTTCGTCGTCGGCGGCATCATGGAGCACATCGAGGAGGCGGGGGTGCACTCCGGCGACTCGGCCTGCTCCCTGCCCTCCTACAGCCTCTCACAGGCCGTGCTTGAGACCATCCGCAGCCAGACGGTCGCCCTCGCCCGCGAGCTCGGCATTGTGGGCCTCATGAACGTGCAGTTCGCGGTCCGCAACGAGGAGGTCTACATCCTCGAGGTCAACCCCCGCGCCAGCCGCACCGTCCCCTTTGTGAGCAAGGCCATCGGCCACCCGCTCGCCAAGTATGCGGCACGGGTCATGGCCGGCGAGAAGCTCCGCGACATCGGCTTCACGGCCGAGATCGTGCCCACCTACTTCTCGGTGAAGGAGGCGGTGCTGCCCTTCCGCAAGTTCCCCGGCGTCGACACCATCCTCGGTCCGGAGATGCGCTCGACGGGCGAGGTCATGGGCATCGACACCAGCTTCCCGCGCGCCTTCCTCAAGGCCCAGATCGCGGCAGGCAATCCGCTCCCGCTCGGCGGCCGTATCTTCCTCTCGGTGAAGGATGCCGACAAGGTCGCCGCGGAGTCCATCACCCGCACCTTCCTCTCGCTCGGCTTCGAGGTCGTCGCGACCCGCGGCACGGCCCAATGGCTGACGGCTCGCGGCCTCAAGGTGGCGACCATCAACAAGGTGGCGGAGGGCCGGCCCCACGTGGTCGACGCCATCATCAACGGCGACTTCGCGATGATCATCAACACCACGGCGGGGGCTCGGTCGGTAGAAGACTCACGCCCGATTCGACGCGCTACGGTTCATGCTGCGCTCCCCTACTTCACCACGGTCGCGGGGGCCCAAGCGGCAGCGCTCGCGATGCAGGCGCGCAACGATGATGCCTCACTTGGCGTGGCGCCCCTTCAAGAGTATCATTCCCGACTCTGACCGCGCCCCGCGGCCCCACCCCTAGCGATACAGCATCCCATGGCCATCCGATTCCCGATGACCCCCGCCGGCAAGGAGCGTCTGCTCCAGGACATCGAGCGCATCAAGCGCGAGCTGCCCCTCATCTCCATCGCCATCGGCGAGGCTGCCGCGCACGGCGACCTGAAGGAGAACGCCGAGTATCATGCGGCCCGCGAGAAGCAGGGGCTGCTGGTCGCCCGGTTGCGCGAGTATGAGTCGAAGCTGGCGGGTTGCGAGGTCATCGACCCGACCAAGATGTCGGGCAGCAAGGTCCGCTTTGGCGCCACAGTCCAGGTGCTCGACACCGACACCGACGAGAAGCACACCTTCCGCATCGTTGGCGACGACGAGGCCGACTTCAGCGCCGGCCTCATCAGCTACCAGGCCCCCATCGCGCGCGGCCTGCTCGGCAAGGACGAGGGCGACGAGGTCGAGGTCCAGACCGGTGCCGCCAAGCGGAACTTCGAAATCCTCGGCGTGCGCTACGAGGAGATCATCCTCTCCTTCCGGCCCGTCCCGAACATCTGAGCGGAGCCTGCGCGGTCAGCCCTGGACCCGCTCCACGGAGACCACGCCGTCGACCTTGCCTAGCTGCTT
>CAIQPA010000348.1 GCA_903873545.1 uncultured delta proteobacterium | reverse complement strand
GGCTTCCCGTGCAGATCCAGGCCGTCGGTTCACCCGCCTGCTGCGCCTGCCAGAGCAGCTCCGCCGCCCAGGTCATGGCCGTCCCTGCGCCGCGGTGGGTCACCTCCACAAGACGCCCCGCCAGCGCGCCAATCGACCAGGCCTGCACCGCCGCAACCGCCTGCTCCTCGGCGCGCTCCTCTGCTGACGAGCCCACCCATGTTTCTGCTGCCGAGCCACCCATCGTCGCCACTCCGTAATACTGAACGAATGTATCTGCCTTTGGGACAGATGCCAACCCGTGGCGCAGTCATCGCCGTCGAAAACTTGCTCGCCGATCCCGCGCCGTGCACAATGCTCTGTTGGCAAAAGATCGAATCGCAAATGCTTGATAATTATCGCATTTCGATTTTTTGACCCGCCTCCGACCCACCCGTACCCAGCCCTCGCTTTCATCTCTTGAGCGAGGCTGTCTCGTGGACTCCACACCCCTTCGATCCCGCGTCGTAACGCCCCTCTCCCCGCCCGCGACCCCTGGCGCGCCCGCCGCCGCCCCCTTCATCAAGTGGGCCGGTGGCAAGAGCCGGCTCATCGCCCAGTATGCCGACCACTTCCCGACCGAGTTCGGCGCCTACTACGAGCCCTTCCTCGGTGGCGGCGCAGTCTTCTTCCACCTGGCCCCCGACCGGGCCGTCCTCTCCGACATCAACCCGCGGCTCATCGAGGCCTACCAGGCCGTCGCAGACGACCCCGCCGCCGTCATGGAGCGGCTCGACGCCCACCGTCGCCGCCACAGCGAAGAGCACTATACCCAGAGCCGTCGTCGGTTGAACGAGGGCCAGACCCGCACGCTCGTCGATCGCGCCGCCCTCTTCATCTACCTCAACAAGACCTGCTTCAACGGCCTCTACCGCGAGAACCGTCGCGGCGACTTCAATGTGCCCATCGGCAGCTACACCAACCCCACGCTCTACGAGCGCGACAACCTCATCGCAGTCGCGCAGCGCCTTGCTGGCGCAAGCATCCAGCAGGCCTCCTTCGACGCCGTCCTCGAGAGCGCGCAGGAGGGCGACCTGGTCTACTTCGACCCCCCGTATTTCCCCGCCAGCAAGACGGCCTCGTTCACCAACTATGCGGCCGGTGGCTTCGAGGTCGACCTGCAGGTGAAGCTGGCCAAGGTCTTCGCCGAGCTGGCGCGGCGCGGCTGCTTCGTCATGCTGTCCAACAGCGACGTGCCGGCGATGCATGAACTCTACGCAGGTTGGCGGCTGGTCACGGTCAGCGCCGCCCGCTGCATCAACTCCTCGGGCGCCAAGCGGGGCCCGGTGGGCGAGCTGCTCGTCAAAAGCTGGTAGTCGCGCTGCCTACGGGCGGTCGCGCGGGACGAGCTTGAGGTTCTTCCGCATGTCGTTGCTGCGGGTGAGGATCTCGCGGAGGTTGCGCCGTGTCTCGCGGAGGCGGTCGCGGGCGGCCTCGAGCTGCATCAGGAGCTGCGTCTGGGCGGGGCCCGGCTGCGGGTTTGCGGCCAAGGTCCGCTCGAGCGTTGCCACCTGGCCGGCCTGATCGCCCTCGGTCATGGAGAGGTTGGCGAACTGCGCTGCTGCATCGAGGTAGGCGGGGTTGGCCTGCAGGGTGGCGAGGGCGCGACGGGTCTCGTCGAGCTGCTTCTTCTGCCGGCCGAGCGTCCGCTTGAGCTCCGCGATGTCGGAGCTCGCCTCGGCGAACTCGGCCTCACCGCCGGCCCGTGCAACGGTGCCATCGGCGGCCATGGTCTGGAGCGCATCGGCCCGCCCATTGTAGGCCGTCTCGAGCGTGATGACCTGCTCCCAGTCCTGAGCTGCGACGGCAGATGAGATGCCGTCGAACTGCACGCCAAAGGCGGCAATCTCGGCCTTCCACCGCTGCCGCGCCGCACCGCGGGCCTGCTCTTCGGCGACCCGCTTGTAGATCTCATCGGAGGTTGAGACGCAGACCAACGCAGCCTGCGCAAAGCCCGGGAGCGGCGCAACGGTGGTGCGGGCACCCACATCGATGGCCTCCTTGAAGCGGCCCATCGTGGCCAGGTTGTAGCACTGGATGATGGAGCGGAAGTCTGCCTCCTGCTGGCTCGGCCAGATGGAGCGGGAGCCGAAGGCGCCGCGGAAGACATCGCCAAGGAACTGGTACTTGGCGAAGATGAGGCGGCAGTCGTCTCCGAGCTGCTGGCAGGTGCCACGAAGGCCATCGATGGCGAGCGTGCCGCGGAAGTCGGGCTGCAGCACGAAGAGGCGTCCGAACTGCTCTTGGGCGGAGCGGAACTGACCCTGCGCGAAGGCCTGTTCGGCGCGCGCGGCAAGATCGGCTGGCGACTCCTTTGGGTCGGGAAGGATGGAGTCCATAGACTCGGTTCCCGTCTT
>CAIQPA010000347.1 GCA_903873545.1 uncultured delta proteobacterium | reverse complement strand
GTAGCCAAGCTTGGTGGGGTCGGTCAGGTCGGGGCGGCCGGTGATGCGGTTGTACTCTACCACGCACATCCAGCCGCAGCCGATGCGGGGGTGGTTGAAGCTCACCACCTGGGCGCCGCGGTCGCGCGACGCCTGGAAGAGGCCGGGCATGTCTTTGTAGCGCCAGTCCACAGGCTCGCCGCGCGGGGCGGCCTCGGTGACGCGGTCGGGGAAGGGGTAGGCGTTGGAGTGCTCTGGGAAGGGGGCGGTGACCTCCTCGCCCAAGACGTTGCGAACCCAGGGGTTCATACCGGTGTCGGCGAAGATGCTCGACCAGGGCACGATGGCCTCGTGGTCGGTGGAGACGCCCACCTCCACGTTCTCGGCTGCCAGCGAAATGGCGCGGTCGGCGATGGGGACCGACGAGTCGGGGCTGGGGCCGGCGTGCACATGGCCGTCCATGGAGAGGAAGCCGGTGGTGTCGAGCAGCCGGCGCAGCGTCAGGCCTAGAACGGCTCCCTCGGTGGTCACGGAGAGCGGCTGCTCGATGACTTCGTACTCAAAGCCCCGGGCCACGGCGACCGTGTAGTCGCCGACCGGCAGGGGGAAGTCGCGCGGAGTTGTGCCCGAGAAGGTCTCGGCGACCATCGCGTCGCCCTGCCAGAAGGTCACCCGGGCCGGCATCGAGGTGCCGACCTCGTCACGGATGTCGACACGGACCGAGCCGCGGTCGCCAAAAACGAGGGCGACGGGGTCGGTGCCGCCCGTCAGGTCGAAGGTCTGCGAGAGGCCGCGACCCGCTGCGATGCCCCGGAGACGCCGAGCCTTGATGCCGAACCTGGGGATTTCGCCGGTGAAGGTGCCCTCGTCGTTGGTCCAGAAGCTGCTGATGGGGAGCCAGGCGCCGGCGCCGTTCCGCATCTCGACCACAACCTCGACGGGGCCCGCGCTCACACCAGCACCGTCCACCGCCCGGACCGTTATGGGCTCGGCGGTCCAGTTCGCGCCAGTATAGGGGCGCGGGAGGTAGGGCTGCAGCGGCATGACGGCGGAGTTGAGGCCGTGTGCCCCCACGGAGAGGAAGTAGGTGTCGGTGCGCGATGCGCCAGCCGCCACCGCGGCACCATTGATGAACTGGTTGATGTTCACCAGCGCGTCGACGCCGGAGATGGAGACGAGGCCGGGCTGGGCGTTGAGCATGCCGACGGCCAGGGCGTGGTCGCGAGAAACGGAGCCGAGCCAGGGCACGCCGACCGCCACGCCGATGCCGCCGATGCCCAGCGTCGTGTCGTTGTAGTTGGCCCGGCTGCTGGTATCGCCGAAGAAGTTGACCATGCCCGCAACCATGTTGGCCCGGGTGGCGTTGCGGTTGGTCGCGGTCAGCTCGATGCGGAGCACGGGCGAGCCAGGGTCGAGGATGTAGTCCACCTGGAACGCGAAGCCGAGCGGGGTGGAGTAGCCGTGCGAGTTGCCCGCCACGTGGGCCCGCTCGATAAGCTCGAGCTCAATCAGCCAGAAGTAGTCGTCGGTTCCCGTGGCTCGGACCCGGGCTGCCCCGCCGTCGCTGCCGTCCGAGAGGACCTCGATGCGCTCGGCCTTGAAGCCGCGGAGCACCGACTGCTCGAAGGAGTCCAGCCGGGCCTGGCCCACGATGAAGCCCATCTCGTCGAACCGCTCGGGGCCGTCTTGGGCGCAATCGGCGATGGCGACGGCGTCGATGGGTTGGCCGCCGTAGTACCAGTAGGTGCGGGGCGCGGCGTCGACGCCCTGGAAGACGAAGGCAGCGGCGCTGTTGTAGATGACGAGGTCGCCGGGGCCGCCGAGCGCGGAGTAGCCGGTCAGTTTGGGGGCACCGTCGGGGATGACGGCGGCGGCGGAGCGGCCGGCGGGGGCGCAGCCAAGGCCGAAGACCGTGGGCTGGTCGAGCAGGTCGGGGACGGGCTCCCCGCTGCCCGAGCCATCGCCGGAGCCGTCGGTGGCGTCATCGGAGGTATCGCCCGAGGTGTCTGCGGCGCCGCTGCCCGAGCCGTCGCCAGAACCATCGAGAAGCCCCGTGTCGGTTCCAACCCCATCGCTGTCGGGGTCGGCGCCGCATGCCAGCAGGAGGAGGCTCAGTGTCAGATAGACGAGATGCCGCATGATGTTCGCTCCGATGTCACCCGTTTGCCACGGAGCCTCTGTGCGGAGGCGCGTGCGGTGTCAAGCCGAGCGAAGGTTGCGGTTCAGAGCAGCAGGTCGAGCTGCCAAGCGAGCTGCATGTTGAACATCTGGTTGCCGCTCACGAACTCGCCAAGGAGGTCGCCGCGGAGGCCGGCACGCAGGTAGCGGAGCTGCAGCGGCAGGAAGGCGAGGCCATACTGCATCGAGCCGCCCGTGCCGACCGAGACCCCGTTGAGGGCGAGTTGGGTCACGTGGCCGCCGATGCCGAGTTCGAACCAGCCCAACATCCCGACCAGTTCCAGGCCGAGCCGGTCGAGTTCGAAGGTGCGAAGCGCGCGGCAGCTGCCGTCGCAGTCGTAGGCGCTCGGCGGGTCGAAGCCGTAGCCGGTGTGGCGGCTGGC
>CAIQPA010000346.1 GCA_903873545.1 uncultured delta proteobacterium | reverse complement strand
CGGACCGGATACGAAGTCTCCGTGATCGGTGGCGAGGTCTTCGGGCAGAAGGGCATGTCGCTCATGACGATTCGTCCGACGGCCAGCCTGACCGGAAACTTTCACTACTTGGTCTTCTCGGAGGGCCGGCTGGCCAAGGTGCTGATCGCCTACCCGCTCATGAGCATCGATTTCATGCCCCTCGATCAGTTCATGTCGTCGCAGTCGGAGGCCTATGGAGCGCCAGACGAGGTGGAGTTCCGGAGGAATGAAAACGGCGTAAAGCTGCTCCGTCAGGCGACCTGGAGCGACGGCGTAACGCGGATTCGACTGCTGGAGCGCCGCGCCGACCTGCAGAGCCATCTGGTCGTGCTGGAAGATGCGACAAAGCCGGTCATGAGCGTGCCGATCGACCCCAGCATCAAGCCGCGGCGGAGCGTCGAAGATTTGCTTGGCGGCGAGGGCGAAGGCCCGGTTGAGCAGCCCGAACAGATCGAAGAAGGGAACTGAGATGCAAGGTTGGCGAGGCGGGAACGCCGCGTCGGCTGCGACCAGAGATGGAGTCAAGACGATGAAGAATACGATGTTTGCTGCGGTTGCAGGGATGCTGGTGCTTGGCGCCCTTGGCTGTGAAGAGGAGAAGAAGGGGCCGCCGCCGGAGCCTCAGTTTGAGCTGCCCGGCAGCAGCCCGCTTGCGCTGACCAAGGCCAACCGTGGCGTCGAGCTCTGGCCAACGGTCACGCTGGTGGACGGTCATGGTGCGCGCTTGGCGGAGAAGGCAGCGTCGGCCGAGACGCTGGTGGTCTACGAGCAGCTCTCCAGCGAGTATGTGATGGCCCGCACCGCGGTCTTCGCCGATGCCAAATTGGAGAACCGGCTCGAAGATCTCTTTGCAGAGCCGAAGCTGACCGCCGCGACGACGAGCTACGGCCGGAAGGTCTTCGTGGTCGACCCGCTGCGGCTTGACCAGACTTGGATTGTAGATGCGTCACGCGGAACGCGCGGCGATGCGGCGGGCCGTGAGAGCTTCTTGAATTTTGGCGATGCCGGCTACCGTGAGGATGCGGCGACGCGGATTGTCTCGGCCATCACCGATGCGGGCGTGGTTCCCGAGGCGGTGGTCATCGGCTCCGAGATGGAGCGGTACTACCTGCTGAACCCCAATGACTGGTCGAACTTCGCGAGCTTCTATCTGGAGGTCCGCAGCGCCATAAAGGCCTCCTTCCCCTCGGTGCAGGTTGCTGTGGGCATCAACTGGTCGAACTTCATGGAGTCGGTTGCTCCGGACTTCATCATTCCGGAGGCCGACGCGGCTGGCTGCGCGACCGACGCCGAGTGTGGCGCAGGCAGCTACTGTGCAGCGTCGCAGTGCGGCGAACTCGACTTTGTGGCGGTGCAGGCCGCATGGCAGGCAGTCATCGACCCCATCACGTTCGATGCCGTGACAGCCACGCCGCTGACCGACTTCTACGCCTTCGCCTCCATCCCGAACGGTGCGCTTTACGGCGGCGACCCCAACGCGCTGCCCGACACCCACTACGCCGGCATTCCGACGATGTTCCGAGAGGAGCCCGCTCGGAAGCTCCCGGTGCGTTGGTTCCGGATTGGTTGGGACGTCACGGGCGACTCGGAGACACCGGTGAAGTTCCTGAGCCGTTTCAAGGAACTCAACGGCAGCGGCTACGATGTGGCGCTCCTCTCTTGGTTCGGCTTTGTGCGTCAGCTGACGGGCGACTGCAATGTGATCCTCGGCACGCTGAAGGCGCGTCCGGAGGTCTGTCAGCGCGGCTTCTTCACGAGTTCAGGTGCTCCTGCAGGCAGCCTCGGCGAGAGCTACTTCGCCGACTGACGTACGAGCTCTCGGAGCTCGGTTTCGACCGCTCCGACTTCACCGGCGCCGATGTGGGCGCCGACGATGGTGCCGGCACGGTCGATGACCAGCCATGAGGGGTAGGCGGCTACCCAGATCTGGGGGATGCTGGCGAGGTCGGCATCGGTGGCGATGGTGTAGGCGAGGTCGGTGTGCTTTGCCGCGTAGGCAGCGACATCGGCCTGATCTTCTGGTGAGAGCGCGATGATGGTGGCGTCGTGGCCGAGCTCCCGCTGTAGTGCGCTGAGCTGGGGAGCGGTTCGGGAGCAGGAGGGGCACCAGGTGGCCCAGAAGTAGATGACGGTGGGCTGGCCCTCTGAGGCGAGTTCGACGGGCTTCTGGTCGAGTCCGACGCCGTGGGCGGCTGGGAAGTGTGAGCCGACGAGCTTACGGAAGATTTCTTGGTCGTTCTTTGGCCGCTCCGCGAGCGTGGCCTTGAGGGTGCGCGGCGTTGTTCCGCCGAGCGTTACCTCGACCGTGGAGGCAGGGGGGAGGGCGCGGATGATGGCGATCATGGCCTCGGAGGTGGCGACGGGCTGGCCGTTGATGGCCAGGATGGTGTCGCCCGCGGCGAGGCCTGCTCGGTCGGCGGGGCCTGCGCTCAGGACAGCAGAGGCAACGACCTTGCCGTCACGGTTTGCGAGGCGGAGTCCGAGCCAGCCGCTGGGTGGCTGCGGCGCGGTCGGGGCCGCGGGCACGGTGGTTGGCGCGTTTGCGCCGGTGGGCGTGTTGGTGGGTGGCACTGCGCCGGTGGGCTGGGGCAGCTCAGCAGCGGCTGCCGGCGCGGCGGCAAAGAGGATTGCGGCGAGCGCAAGTCGTGCAGAGCGGGGGATAGAGCGTGGCATGCTGGATGAACTCTGGTAGTGGCGCAGTGAGATGCGAAGCGAGCCATTCATGGAGCAATGAGGCGATGGATACAAGGCTAACCGTTGAGCAGATTCAGAGCGTGCGACTTGGCCTTGTGGGCAGCGCGGTGGTGCTGGTCACAGTGATCGGCTGGGTAGGCATGCTGCACAAGTCGAAGTGGGATGTGCCCGCCGGCCGCGGCTGGATGCGGTATGTGGCGGGCTGCCTGGTTGGCTGCCTGGTCTGGTTTGCCTTTGCGCTCTACACCGCTGCGCCGGCCGGCGAAGAGCTGCCCTGCTACACGCTGGAGCAGGCGCGTGCCCGCCAGGCGGAGTTGAAGCTGCCGATCCTGATGGACTTCACCGCAGACTGGTGCACGGCCTGCCACGAGTTGCGTGAGAAGACCCTCAACAGCAACGATGTGATTGATGCCAAGGATCAGTTCATCTGTGCGGTGGTCGATGTGACGGATGAGACGCCGGCGAATCTCAAGCTGATGAAGGAGCACGGCGTTCAGAGTCTTCCGCGGCTGGCGCTGGTGAGCCCGGAGGGGAAGTATCTCCCGGAGGCCTCGCTGGCAGGGTTTGTAGATGCCGAGACGGTGCTGAACTCGGTTCGAGCGGCCGCTTCGGGCGGCGGGACGACACGGATGACAGACTTTGAGCGGGCGCTGGCCCGGGGCGGTTGGTTGTCGGCCTTCTTCCTGGTCTTTCTGGCTGGCATCGGGGCGAGCCTCACGCCCTGTGTGTATCCGTTGATCCCCATCACGATCGGCGTGTTCGGAGCGTCGCAGGCGAAGTCTCGGACCCATGCCTTCTCGCTGTCGCTGGTCTATGTGCTGGGCATTGCGGTGACCTACAGCGCGCTTGGCGTGGCAGCGGCGCTGGCAGGCGGGCTGTTCGGCTCGGCGCTTCAGAGCCCGGTGGTGCTGGGAAGTTTTGCGATGATGTTCATTGCCCTTGGGCTGAGCTCTCTGGGGCTGTTCGAGTTGCAGCTGCCGACGGGGCTGCAGACGAAGCTGGCCAGTTCTGGTGGCGCCGGCTTTGGCGGTGCGCTGGTGATGGGGCTGCTGGCCGGTGTGATCGCTGCGCCTTGCGTGGGCCCGATTCTGTCGGGCGTGCTGTTGTTCATCACGCAGACGCGGGATGTGCTGTTGGGCGTGGCGCTGATGACTGATTTTGCGCTGGGGATGGGGCTGCTGTTCATCATCCTGGGGACCTTCTCTTCGCTGGCGCACAAGCTGCCGCAGTCGGGGTCGTGGATGGATTATGTGAAGACGGGGTTTGCGATCATCTTTGTGGCCATGGGGATGCGCTACCTTGCGCTTTCGATCTCGGAGCTGCGCGACGCGCCTGGTGCCTTCTGGGCAACGGCTGCTCGTCTCTGGAGCTGAGCTACGGGCGCCGCAGGGGGGGCTGGCGTGGCGCGGGTCGTGCAGGGAATCGGGTAGCCATCGGGGGCGGTGTGTGGGTCGTTTGACAGGCTGTTGCCTGTGCCTACCTGTGCGCCTTCGCGAGATGTTCCGCGTTCACGGGAAGTCCCATGCCCCTCTACGAATACCGATGTGAGCGTTGTTCGAACGAGTTTGAAGTGCTCGTTCGCCGCAGTGACACGGCGATTTGCTGCCCGTCCTGCGGCGGTGATGAGGCGTCGAAGAAGGTGAGCCGGAGCTCGTTCCACCTCAAGGGTACGGGCTGGTATGCGTCGGAGTATGCGTCGGCGAGCGCTGCATCGGCGGAGAGTGCGAGTGCAGCAGCGACAGAATCGGTAGGCGGCTGCGGCTGCGCGAGCGAGACGAAGTAGGAATCAACCAATCGCGTCGTCGCAGAGATGGCGGCGCGTGAATCGAAGGAGAAGAGAGATGGCAAAGATCATCGGCATTGACCTCGGAACGACGAACTCGGTTGTCTGCGTGATGGAGGGCGATGAGCCCGTCGTGATCGCGAACCAGGAGGGTGCGCGGACGACCCCCTCGGTGGTGTCGTTTGACGCCAACGGCGAGGCGGTTGCGGGTCAGGTTGCGAAGCGGCAGTCGATCACGAACACGGAGGGCACGATTTTCTCGGCCAAGCGGTTCATCGGTCGGAAGTTCACCGAGTGTCAGAACGAGGTAAAGCGGATGCCCTACTCGGTCCGCGAGGCGAAGAATGGGGACTGCGAGTTTGAGATTCGTGGTCGTCGCTACGCTCCGCCGGAGATCAGCGCGAAGGTGCTGATGAAGCTGAAGGCGGCTGCGGAGGCCTACCTGGGCGAGACGGTGACGGAGGCGGTCATTACGGTGCCGGCCTACTTCAACGACAGCCAGCGCCAGGCGACCCGCGACGCGGGCCGCATCGCCGGCCTGGATGTGAAGCGCATCATCAACGAGCCGACGGCGGCCGCCTTGGCCTATGGCTTGGACAAGAAGAAGGAGGAGACCATCGCGGTCTACGACTTCGGCGGCGGCACCTTCGACGTCTCGATCCTCGAGGTCGGCGATGGCGTGGTCGAGGTGAAGTCGACGAACGGCGACACGACGCTGGGCGGCGACGACGTTGACCACCGCCTGATGGACTGGCTCATCGAGGAGTTCAAGCGGGAGTGCGGCATGGATGTCTCGAAGGACAAGATGGTCCTTCAGCGGCTCAAGGATGCGGCGGAGAAGGCGAAGATTGAGCTCTCTTCGGTGACGGAGACGGAGATCAATCTGCCCTACCTGACGGCAGACGCGACGGGTCCGAAGCACCTTGTGAAGACGCTGTCGCGGGCGAAGCTCGAGCAGCTCATCGATGACATCATCGAGCGGACGATGGAGCCCTGCCGGAAGGCGATGGCGGATGCGGGCCTGAAGGCTTCGGACATTCACCAGGTTGTTCTTGTCGGCGGCTCGACGCGTATCCCGAAGGTGAAGCAGCGGGTGACCGAGTTCTTCGGCCGCGAGCCGCACCAGCGTGTGAACCCGGACGAGGTTGTGGCGCTGGGCGCTGCGGTTCAGGCCGGCGTTCTGTCGGGCGACGTGAAGGACCTCCTTCTGCTCGATGTGACGCCGCTGTCGCTTGGCATCGAGACGCTTGGCGGCGTGACGACGGTGCTCATCCCGCGCAACACGACCATCCCGACAAAGCGTTCGGAGACCTTCTCGACCGCCTCGGATAGCCAGAGCTCGGTGACGGTGCATGTCACGCAGGGCGAGCGGAAGATGGCGAATGACAACAAGTCGCTCGGCAAGTTCAACCTCGATGGCATCCCCTCGGCGCCTCGCGGCGTGCCGCAGATTGAGGTCACCTTCGACATCGACGCCAACGGCATCGTTCACGTGTCGGCGAAGGACAAGGCGACCGGCACCGAGAAGCAGATTCGCATCGAGTCGTCGTCGGGCATCTCCGAGGCCGACATCCAGCGGATGGTGCGCGAGGCGGAGCAGAACAAGGAGGAGGACGAGCGCAAGCAGGAGCTTGTGAACCTCCGCAACGAGGTAGACTCGATGTCGTGGAGCGCGAAGAAGCTCATCGACGAGAACCGTGAGAAGCTCGACGCGGCGCTTGTCGCGCGCGTGGAGGAGGCGCTTGCCGAGGCAAAGACGGCGCTGGAGTCGGGCAGCAAGGAGACGCTCGAGGCGGCGAAGTCGAAGCTGGAGAAGGCCTCTCACGACCTTGCGCAGAAGATGTATGAGGCTGCCTCGTCCGAGCAGGGCGGCGGCGGTGCGGATGGTGGCGGTGGCGCCGATGGCGACGTCATCGACGCGGAGTTCGAAGACAAGAAGTAGTCGTCGCGCCGTTTGCGCGCTGTATGCAAGTGACCGCCGTGTGGGAGACCATGCGGCGGTTGACCTTTTTGGCGGCTTGGCGCAGAGATGGGACATCTGCAACCGATGGTGGCCGGCAATGGATTCACAGGATTCGAAGACTGGGCGACTGCTCTCCAAGTCGTCGCCGCTTGAGGTGGTAGCCGATCAGGGGGCCGACGGTTCCTACGAGATCCGTGTTGAGCGTGGCGCCACGCCGGCTCCCGAGGTGGTGGTGGTGCGTGCGGAGGCGGTGGCGCCGAGCGGTGGTCGCGGTCGCCGGTGGGGCCTATGGCTGGTGGCTGGCGCGATGGCGTTGACCGGATTGGGCTGGCTGTTTTCGGGAGGCGGAGCGTCGTCGCGGCCGACCTCGCACAGCGTGGAAGGGCAGACGGTGCCGGGTCCCGCGGGCGAGCCAGCGGTGGTGCCTGCGCAGCGCGAGGCGGCGGCGCCGATGGCGGCGCAGGATACGGGTAGCCCGATGCCTCCGACCGATCCGCTGCTGGAGCCCAACGCGGTGCCGCTCTCTGCGGCGACGGCGCTCGGGGTGGCAGTGGAGCCTCTGGTGGAGCCTGTGCGCGCGGTGTTGCCCGCGGCGGCGGAACCTGCGCCCGCGGGCGAACTGAACCCGGAGGATGAGGGGCTCGAGGGCGAGGAAGGCCCCGACCCCGCGGCGGGCGAGTCGCCTGAGGGTGAGTCGGAAGAGGGCGAATTGAATCCGGAAGATGAGGGGCTCGAGGGCGAGGAGCCTGCCCCCGAGTAGCGGCTGCAGACCGGTCGCGGCGGGAGCTGCGCGGGCATCGGGAGCGAGGAGAGCGAGATGTCGAACGAGGTCGCAGCGCTGGTGGCGCAGTTGTCGGAGACGGAGCTGTTCGGCGGGATTGGCGAGGCGCTGCTGCCGCAGGTGGCGCGGGTCTTCACCCGGCAGTCGGTGCGGGCCGGAACGGTTTTGTTCGAGCAGGCGACGCCTGTTGCATCGGTCTATGTGGTGGCGCGCGGCGGCGTGGAGCTGCGGCGCCGCGACATCGCGACGGGCATGGACTACCTGGTGGCCTCGTATGGCGAGTTGAAGTCGTTCGGCGAGGAGAATGCGCTTGGCGACGACATGTCTCCGCTCTATGCGGTGGCGACGGCAGAGTGCGACCTGCTGCTGATTTCCCGGACCAACTTTGTGTCGCTGATGCAGCAGATTCCGGCGGTGGGGCTGGCAGCGGCGCGCATCATCGCGCGGCGTGCGAACCGGCTGTTTTCGGACAAAGGGGTGAAGTTTGGGGCGCTGTCGAAGCTGAACGTCGACCGGGCGCTCTGGAGTTCGGTGCCTCGCCGCCTGATTGTGGAGGCGCGGGTGCTGCCGCTGGGGCGTCGGGGCGCGACGGTGCTGGCTGCGATGACCAACCCCTTCGATTCCAACGCGATCGACGAGGCGCGTCGGGCCTTCGGCGGTGCGAATGTGGAGGTAGTCGCGGTCTCGGAGGCCGAGTTTGATCGTTATGTGACGAGGTATGTGCTGCCTGCACTGGACGGGGTGGTGGAGGCCACTGCCGACGCGCATCTGATTCCGAAGCTTCCGAACAAGGCCTACCAGATGAAGTTCACCCAAGAGGGGAACGAGAACATCTCGGAGGAGGAGCGGAAGGCGCAGGTGACGGGCGAGCAGGTGGTGGCGATGCTCAACCAGATCATCGGCGACGGCCTGGCACTGGAGTGCAGCGATATTCACATCGAGCCCTACGAGGCCGATTGCCAGGTTCGCTATCGCATTGAGGGCAAGCTGCTTCGGCGGCCCGACCCGATCCCGATGCGGTATCATGGCGCGGTGGTGAGCCGTCTCAAGGCGCTGGCGAGCATGAACATCACAGAGCGGCGGAAGCCGCAGGATGGTCGGCTGGGCTGCGTGTTTAACGAGCGAGAGATCTCGCTGCGCATCTCGTCGGTGCCGACGCGGTTTGGCGAGAAGGTGGTCATGCGTGTGCTGGACCGGTCGGCGTCGCTGATCGGGCTCGACCGGATCATCGGCCTGCCGCGGGTGCGCGACATTGTGCGGAGCCTCATCTTCCAGCCGCACGGGATTGTGCTCATCACGGGCCCGACGGGAAGCGGCAAGACGACGACGATGTACTCGGCCATCCTCGAGCGGCGGGGCGAGGGCATCAACATCAACACGGTCGAAGACCCGATTGAGTACACCATCCCGGGCATCACGCAGGTGCAGTACAACGATGCGGTGGACCTGGGGTATGCGCAGGCCATCAAGGCCTTTCTGCGTCAGGATACCGACGTGATGCTCATCGGCGAGACGCGTGACGCGCGGACGGCCGGCTATGCGATTCAGGCCGCGCTGTCGGGCCACCTCGTGCTTACCTCGCTGCACACGAACTCGGCGCTCAGCACCATCTACCGCTTGAAGGACATGGGCATCGAGTCGTTCCTGCTCGGCAACGCGATTGGCGGCGTGGTGGCGCAGCGGCTGGTGCGGAAGATCTGCACCGATTGTCGTCAACCGCATAACTATCCCGCGTCGCTGCTGTCGCGGGTGTTTGATGCGGGTGAGCCCGTGCCGCCGCTCTACCGGGGCGCTGGGTGCGGGCGCTGCAACAACACCGGCTACCGAGGACGGGCGGCGGTCGTTGAGGTGATGCGGATGAATGAGGAGCTGCGGGCGGCGATTGCTGCCAATGCGCCCATGACGGAGCTCAAGGAGGTGGCCGTCGCCGCGGGCATGGTGACCTTCCGCGACTACTGCCGCGAGCTGCTGGTGCAGGGTGTGACGACGCCGTCGGAGGTGAGCCACATCCTCTATGCGGAGGATGAGGCGACGGCGAAGGGCGAGGTGAAGGTGTGCGGAAACTGCGGTGCTGCGAACACGGCGTCGACGAAGTACTGTGAAGATTGCGGGAATTCGTTGAGCTGAGGAGCGTGCGATGCGGAATCTGGGCCTGGTCTGGTGTTTGGTACTGGTTGCAGGTTGCGCGGAGGATGCTGCGGCCCCGAAGGCGGTCGATGCTGGCGCTGACGGCTCTGGCGGCGGCGCAGGCTCCGGCGGAGGTTCGGGCGATGGCTCTGGCAGCGGAGAGGCGCCGATTCCGCCCTGTGGTGGTGGCTACGACCTCAACGATGACGGGGTCTGCGACCACGACGTTGCGGATTGGTCGCGTGGTGCACGCGTCGTGGGTGGACTGCCGAGAACGGATATCTACGAACTCGGCTCGGCGCTGCCAGAGGTGGCATCGAACGGTGTGGGGCATGCGCTGATCTGGCCGGTCGATGTGTCGGGGGTGCTGCTGCCGTGGGGTGCGCTCACACGGATGCTCGACCCCGACACGACCGACCCCGGCCTGCGGGCGCTGCAGAACGGCGCGCGCGGCCTGCTGGGCTTTGGCACGACGACGGAGATGTATGGGTGGCTTGGGCTGACGCAGCTTGATGGCTCCAGCGAAGCGATGCCGGGCGTGGCGTGGCCGGCCTACGCGCAGCAGGGCGACTTCCTTGGCGTGGGGCAGGTGCCAACGGCGCAGGGGCCGGCGCTGACCTTCTCCTGCGCGACATGTCACACGGCGGATCTGTTCGGGAAGACGGTCTTTGGGCTGTCGAACCGGCGGGCGCGCGCGAACGAGTTTTTCCATGTGGCGAAGCGGTTCTTTCCGTCGCTCACGACCACGGCCTTTCGGAGCGCAACGGATGCCACGGAGGACGAGCTGGCGCTCTTCGACCGGACGAAACTGAACCTGGGTTCGGTGGGGACGAAGGAGCCGCAGGTACTGGGTCTGGATACCTCGCTGGCGCAGGTGTCGCTGAGCCTCGCGCGTCGCGCGGAGGATGGATACTCGACCAAGGATCGTGCGCTGGAGCGGACGCCGCGGGTTGCGGTGCTGGCGACCGAGGTGGCCGACAGCAAGCCGGCGGTCTTCTGGAATGCGAAGTACAAAAACCGCTGGTTGAGCGACGGTTCGATTGTCTCGGGCAATCCGATCTACACGAACTTTCTCTGGAACGAGATCGGGCGCGGCACCGACCTGCATGAGCTGGAGGCCTGGCTGGCGCGGAACCAGAAGGTGGTGGATGAGCTGACGGTTGCGGTCTTTGCCTCGCAGGCGCCGAAGTGGGTGGACTGGTTCGGCGAGAGCTCGCTGGATGTGGTGGCAGCGGAGCGGGGGCAGCTGCTGTTTGATGCGAACTGCGCGCGTTGCCACGGCAGCTACGAGAAGGGGTGGCAGGCTGCTGATGCGGCGAGCATGACGGTGACCGAGTTGGTCCGGACGACGCGGGTGACCTACTTCGAAGAGACCCCGGTGCATGATGTGGGGAGCGACCCGCTGCGGGCGCGTGGCATGGCCGACTTTGCGGAGCGGCTGAACGGGCTGGAGATCTCGAAGGCGATGGGGACGGTCGTGGAGGTGCAGGCGGGCTACGTTCCGCCGCCGCTGGAGGGCATCTGGGCCCGCTATCCCTACCTGCATAACGGGAGCGTGCCGACGCTGTGCGACATGCTGACGCCGTCGGCGCGGCGGACCGCGGTGTTCTGGAACGGGCCTGCGAGCGACCCTGCGACCGACTTCGATGCGGCCTGTGTGGGTTACCCGATTGGCGATGCGATCCCGGCCGCCTGGAAAGAGGAGCCGCGGGCGGAGTACGACACGGCGCGGAGCGGGATGTCGAACATGGGCCACGACAGCTGGCTCACGAAGCCGGACGGCAGCGACCTGCTCACCGACGCAGAGCGGCTCGACCTGATTGCCTACCTGAAGACGCTCTAGCCGGAGACCTTGCGGACGCCTTTGCGGGTGAGCCAGTCGATGGCCCGCTCGCGCTGGTCGCCTTGGAGGGCGATGGCGTCGTCTTCGCGGGTGCCGCCGCAGCCGAGCGAGCGCTTCATCTCCGTGACCCAGGCGTCGAGCGCATCGTTGGAGAGGCCGAGGTGGGTGACGAGGGTGACGGTCTTTCCGCCGCGGCCTTTGCGCTCGACGGCGACGACGGCGCGGGCAGGGAGCTTGGGGTCGGCAGCCGGCTTGGTCGCGGGGGCTGCGGCGGGGGCCGCTGCGGCGGGCGCGGCGTCGGCGGGACGGAGTGCGGCGAGGGCAGCGAAGGGGTTGGAGAGCGGGGCCTGCGCAGGGGCGTCGGACCAGCCGCCCTTCTTGGGGGTTGCCATGGGGTTACCGCTTGGGGACAGGGACGGGGACGATGGTCTCGATGGGTCCTTCGCGGACGAGGAGCCAGTAGTCGGGGAGGGGGATCATGAGCGGGCCGAGCTTGAAGACCTCCCAGCCGAGGAGGAGGTCGGTGGAGCCTTCGTTGACGGCAACGAGCGGGCAGTAGCCGGGCGCGCCGGGGTCGTACCAGTGGTTGCCCGCGACGCCGTAGTGGAGGAAGTCGGGGCCGGCCCAGCCGCTGGGGAAGCGCTCGTTGGTGCGCTTGAGCAGGTGGTAGTGACCGAAGGATTTTTCGCGGCCTTTGCTGTCGCGGAGCGGGATGCGGGGGCCGTCGATACCATGCTGCTCGAGCTTCACGTTCCAGCCGCGGACGAGGTGCTGTTCGGGGTCGGCGTAGAAGGTTTTGCGGAAGGTCTTCCAGAGCAGCTTGTTTACGAAGGCGGGGAGGGAGAGGTCGATGCCGAGGTACTGGTGACCGGCGACTGCGGCGTGGTCGATCGGGTGCGCGGTGGCGACAATCGCTGCGAGCTCAACCTGAGACATACGAAGGAGGTCGGACTGGGTGAGCATGGTGCGCCGCAAGAAAAGGTGTGACCGATGGGTGAGGGTCGGTTAGCAGCCAAGGGGCTTAGGTGTCATCATGGATTGGCCTCCTGTGTTGCGGAGAGAGCGTTGGCGCGGAGAGCGGAAGAGCAGCGCAGTGGTGGCGAGGAGCCGCGCGAGGGCGACGTTGTCGAGGCGACGGTTGTGGCGTGGGGCAGTGGCCTGGATGCCGTAGCGGAGTGGTCCGGCGGGCGGCTCTACCTGCGTGGTGCGCTGCCGGGCGAGCGGCTCCGTGTTCGCCTGCGCGGTGGTCGCGGACGTTGGCGCGGCGAGGTGGTGTCGTGGGTGCGTCGGTCGTCGTCGCGGTGTGAGCCGTCGTGCGCGGTGGCGTCACGGTGTGGCGGGTGTGACCTGCAGCACATGGCCTATCGGGCGCAGCTGGCCTGGAAGCGCGACGAGGTGATGCGGGCGGTTCGGACGGGGCTCGGCCGGCCGGTGCAGGTGGCGGAGCTGCTTGCGCCCGAAGAGCCGCGCGGCCATCGGACCAAGATTGGGCTGCGCATCGGTGGCGCGGCGGGCGCGCTGACGGCGGGGCTGTTTGCGCCGCATACCCGCGAGGTGGTTGCCATCTCGGAGTGCGAGGTTCAGGACGCGAATGGGACGGCCTTCGCGCTGCGGCTTGTGGCGCTGGCTTCGAAACTGGGGGTTCCACCCTTCGAGGAGGAGAGCGGCCGCGGGCTGCTGCGTGCCGTCGTGGTGCGGGTTGGTCATGGCACCGGTGAACTGCAGGTGACCTGGGTGCTGTCTGCGCGGTCGCAGCAGTATGAGCCAGCGCTGACGGCGGCTGCGTTGGAGGCCGGTGCGCTCTCTGTCGCGCTGAACTTTCATGCGGAGGATGGCAAGCAGCTTGCGGGCTCTCGGCTGGTTCACGCGGGCGGTGCTGCGCGCATCCGGGCGGAGGTCTGCGGGCAGTCCTACCTGGTGTCTGCGGGCGCTTTTTTTCAGACCTCGAAGTTTGGTGCAGAGGCGCTGTCGCGGCAGGTTCGGGCGTGGGCCGGGAGCGCGCCGCATGGCAGGTTGCTCGACCTCTATTCGGGTCTTGGTTTCTTCGGGTTGCCGCTGGCGTCGCGCTTCCGCGAGGTGGTTGCGATGGAGGAGAGCCACGCTGCGACGGAGGATGGGATCGCCAGCGCGGCCGGATCGGGCGTGCGGAATATCTCGTTTCGCGAGGGCCGCGTGGAGTCGTCGCTGCGCGCCTTCCTGCGGAGCGGAGGAGAGGCAACGACGGTCATCGCCGACCCGCCGCGGAGCGGGCTGTCGGCCGAGGTTGCGGAGATGCTGACGAGCGAGCTTACGCCGGAGCGGCTCATCTATGTTTCGTGTGATCTCGACGCGCTGGCGCGGGATGTTGCCGTGCTGACGCAGGGAGGCATGCAGTTGGAAGAGGTGCAGCCCGTGGAGATGTTCCCGATGACAAAGCATGTTGAGACGGTGGCGCTCTTTCGACCCAATCCTGTGCTGGCGATGGCGCGGCGGATGGGTGGTCGGCGGTGAGCGCGGAGGTTCCCTACGGGCTTACAGCGGCTGCAGCTGCCGCGACGATCGCCGTCTCGATCGCCTTGGTCACCATCGCGCACCGGCAGGGAAGCGGTTACCCGCAGGCCTTCCGGCTGATGCGCGGCGCGGTGTCGCTGGTGCTCACCCTGCTCGGCTTCTTCGCCGTCGTGCACTGGTGGGGCATTGCGCCGGATGGCTATGTGACGCGCGAGGTAGACCCGTTCGCAATGGCGCTGGCGGGCATCCCGATGGGCCATTTTGCGGGCGACCTGCTGCTGATGGTCTTCGCCGCGCGGCGGGGGCTTGATGCGACGCGGAAAGACCTAGTGGCGCATCACGTCACGGGGATTCTGGCGACGCTGCTGGTGCTCTTCTACCCGATCGCGGCGCCGCTCTTTCTCATCATGTTCACCACGGAGATGATGCCGATGACGACCGGCGTCGTCTCGTGGGCAGAGTTGGCGGGCAGCGCGGTCTGGGTGCGGCGGGGCATGTGGGCACGCCTCGCCACGCTGGTGCTGTGGCGGGCGCCCTTCTGGAGCTGGAGCTCCTACCTCGTGGTGAGCAACCTGGTTGCCGCCGATTGCACTCCCGACCAGCGGGTGGTGTTTGGCTGGAGCGGGAGCTTTCTGATGGTCGCCTTCGTGCTGGACTCCATCTGGATCCGCAAGTGTCTGAAGGCGTTGCAGCGGTAGGTTCGCCGGTGGGGGGACTAGCCCCAGATGACCTTCTTCTTGGAGGCATACCAAGCGTCGAGCTGCGGCTTGTAGTGGGCCTCGATGGTCGAGCGCTTGATCTTCATGGTGGGCGTCAGGAAGCCGTTCTCGACGAGCCAGCGCTCTGAGACGATGGCGACGAAGCCGAGCTGTTCCCAGTCCTCGAGCTGGCCGTTCACCTGCTTGAGGAGCGCGGCGAAGTGGGGCTCATACTCGGCGCGGCCCTCGGCGGTCTTGAGCTTGTCGACAAGCGACTCGGCGACCTGGATGAGGGCGTGAGCGTCGGAATAGCCCGAGCCGGCGACGCAGGAGAGTTCGATGGAGTTGTCGGCGTTGATGAGGTTCTCGATGGGCGCCGGCGCCACATACTTGCCCTTGCTGGTCTTGAAGAGCTCCTTGACGCGGCCGGTGATCTTGAGGCGGCCCTGATCGTCGAGTTCGCCACGGTCGCCCGTCTTGAGGAAGCCGTCTTCGGTGAAGCTCTCGGCCGACATCTCGGGCTCCTTGTAGTAGCCGAGCATGCTGCCGGGGCTGTGAACAAGGATCTCGCCCTCGGGAGAGATGCGGCAGCGGACGCCGGGCGAGGCGTTGCCGACGTAACCGACGCGGGTCTTGCCGGGCACGGAGATGTGCGAGGCGCAGAAGTTCTCGCTCATGCCGTAGCCTTCGAGGAGCTCGAGGCCGAGGCTGCGGTACCAGTTGATGAGGCCGGGCGGGATGGGCGCCGAGCCGGAGGCGGCGATGCGGACATGCTCGAGGCCGAGGCCGGTGAGGACCTTCTTGGAGACGATCTTGCCGAGGATCGGGAGCTTGAGAAGGAAGTCGAGCTTCTTCTGAGGCTGCTTGGCGAAGACGCCGAGCTGGAACTTGAGCCAGAGGCGGGGGACCGAGATGAAGACGGTCGGGCGCGCCCGCTTGATGTCCGAGATGAAGGTCTCGAGCGACTCCGCGAAGTAGATATGGAAGCCCGAGATGAAGGAGGTGGCCTCGACGACGGCGCGCTCAAAGGCGTGGGCGAGCGGGAGGTAGCTCAGGATCCGCTCGTCGGCGCCGAGCTTGATGACCTCGACGAAGGTCTCGGCGCCGAGCGCGATGGTGCGGAAGGAGTGCATGACACCCTTCGGCTGGCCGGTGGAGCCGGAGGTGTAGATGATGATGGAGAGTTCGTCGGCGCCACGGACCGGCTCACCCGCGAGGGGCTCGGTGCGTGCGGTGATGGCATCCCAGGATTCGCCCGGCGACTTGGGTGCGAGGGGGAAGACGATGCGGGGGAGGTCGGCGGGCGTGCCGGCGTCGACGTCGGCCATGCTGTCGAGCTTGCCGATGAAGATGAGCTTCGCCTCGCTGTGAGCGAGGATGAACTTGATGTTCTCGGCGTTGAAGGTGGGGAAGAGTGCGACCGAGGTGTAGCCGGCCATCCAGATCGCGAGTTCCGCGATGATGAAGTGGGCGCAGTTCTTGGTGATCATCGCGATGCAGGAGCCGGGCGGGTAGCCGAGCGACTGCAGGTGTGCGGCCATGCGGCGGGCCTCCTCGGAGACCTGTGACCACGTGTAGTCCTTGACCTGTCCACCGCCGATGGGCTGCGTGAGGTAGACTCGGTCGGGGTGCTGGCGGACGCGGGCGTGGAACTGCTGGAGGAGCAGGCGATGGTCGACGGACTGGGTCATGCTTTGTGCCGTGGGCGAGGGACCGCGCGGGTCGTTTGCTGGAATCTAGGCCGCAGTTTAGGCCGCGGCGCATGGTTGGGCAAGCGGCGCGGGCATCGCGCTGCGTCAGCCGCCGCGTCAGCCTTCCCGTAGGGGTGCACTCAGTCTTGGAGGTCTACTCCGGGCGCGTCGGCGGGAGCGAAGACCTCGTGCATGCGTCGACCGAGCTCTTTGGGTCCGAAGACGATGAGCTTGGAGCGGGCGCGGGTGAGCGAGACGTTGATGCGGCGCTCGTCGAAGACGAAGTCGGACCAGGTGTTGCGGACGAGGCTGAAGAGGATGGCCTCTTTCTCACGCCCCTGGAACTTGTCGGTGGTGTCGACCTCGATGAGAGCGGCCTCTTCGCCGAGCTCAGCGACGAGCGCGTTGCGGATGGCGGTGCACTGGTTCCGGAAGGGGGTGACGATGCCGAGCCAGGCGTCACGGGGGACCTCCTCGGTGCGGTGTTGCCAGAGGCGCCAGAGGGCGGCCGCGGTGCGGGCGACCTCGGCGGCCTGCTGCGCGCAGGAGCGTGCCTTGGGCTTGCCGGGGTCGTCGACCCAGACGAGGGGGCGCTCGGGGTCGAGGCGTCTGCGGAGCTCCGGGTCGAGCGCCGCGAGGGCCTCGGCGGGGATGGGGAGGTTGCGTTCTGCGACCTTGGCGTCGGGCTGCAGCAGGCCGCTGTAGAAGGAGCGGCTGGGGAAGGCCTGGATGGCGTTGTTCATGCGGTACTGCGTGCGCAGCATGACGGATGGGACGCGGCCGGCAAGGCGGGCGAAGAGGGAGCGGTCGAGGCCGGCGACGCCGATGGCGGCGAGGTCGCGGGTGATGGAGGTTTCGTCGTCCGTGAAGGCCGAGGAGAGGGCGTCGTCGGCGGTGACAACGGGCGGGAGCTGCTGCTGGTCGCCGACGAGGACCGTTCGGCGCGCCAGGTTGACCGCGGCGAGTGAGAGGGGCTCGATGAGCTGTGAGGCCTCGTCGATGATCGCGACGTCGAAGATGGGCTGGCGTGCAGCGCCGCGCTGTTGCGGCGGGCCGTCTTGCGCGCGGAGGACCGAGAAGACGGGGTGCTTCGCGCAGGCATGGGTGGTGCAGGCGATGACGCGGCTGGCGAGGATTTTGGCGCGGAGGTCGTCGAGGCCGGCGGCGTCATCGGCGAGGAGTTCGAGGGTGAGCGCATCGTCCGGGAGCCCCTTGTCGTGGAGGGCCTGGGCGAGTTCTGCGCTGGGT
>CAIQPA010000345.1 GCA_903873545.1 uncultured delta proteobacterium | reverse complement strand
TGGCTGGTTGGCGCCCCATACTTGAAGACCGCGTCGTAGACTTGGAACTTCTGCGAGAAGTAGAAGACCGAGTCGAGCATCTTGGGCTGCGTGTAGGAGCCCAGCAGCCAGTCGGCGCCGTCGAAGACCTCGCCGAACATGAAGAAGTTCTCCTTGCCCACCTGCTTTGCGTGGGCTCGAATCGCTGTGGCAAACTGGATCCAGAAGTCGTGCTCCACATGCTTGACGGTGTCGATGCGGAAGCCGTCGATATCTGCTGCGGTGATCCAGTAGGTCATCACATCGATGAGGGCCTGGCGCACCTCGGGCAGGTCGGTGCGGAGGTCCTTGAGGCCGCCGGGGAAGTCGCCCGTCACCTCCTGCGTCCGCACAAAGTTGTAGCAGTCCTGCCAGTTGGCATCGGGGTTGATGCCGGCGATGCGGCAGGCCTCGGCCTCGCGGCCCCAGACCGTCACACGGCCCCGCTTCCAGTACCAGTCAAAGTTGGCGAACTGGGCCGGCCGCGGCGCGCCCCGGTTGAGCTCCGGCATGTCGATCCAGCGCGCAGGCGCGTTGCCCGAGGCGCCGAGCCCTGTCACGGCCTGCACGCCGCGGAGGTCGAAGTCAGGGTCATACTCACCGGTGCGTAGGATGGGCGACGTGGTGCCGGTTCCCTGCACGCTGTCGTCCGGCCGGCCGTTCCGGTTGATGTCGTAGTAGAAGACCTGCCCCACATGATTGGTAACGACATCGAGGATGACGAGGATGCCGTTGTCGTGCAGCACCTGCACCATCTCCCGCAGCTTGGCGATGTCGCCAAAGTGGGGGTTCACATCGAGGAAGTCCTGCGTCCAGTAGCCGTGGTAGCCGTCGTAGCCGGCGTCCGACTCCACATTGCGCACCACGGGCGAAATCCAGACGCTCGTGACACCCAGTTTGGTGAGGTAGTCGACATTGTCGATCACCCCCTGCCAGTCGCCGCCCTGGTAGCGGCCGAGGTCGCCGACCACGACCCCCTTGTTGTTGTCCCGCTGGCCGTCGGCGAAGCGGTCGACCATAAGCTGATAGACCACCTCGCCACGCCAGTCGCGGGCCAGGTTGGTGGTCTTGAACTCGGTGGTCACGGGGGCCATGTCGGCGCCGCAGGCCGACAGCAGGAGCAGGGCCGCGAAGAGCGCGCACCCCGTCGCAAGCCGGTGGAGCTGGTGGAGCATCGGGCGCTTCCTCACGGGTAGGTGCTGCTGTTGAACCACCACTCGGCGCCGATGCCGAGGTAGTGGTGGATGGCGCCGCGACGGCGGACATCCTCTACGGGGTACTGCTCC
The DNA here is from genome assembly GCA_903873545.1 of uncultured delta proteobacterium. Classification (GTDB taxonomy): domain Bacteria; phylum Myxococcota_A; class Bradymonadia; order REDH01; family REDH01; genus CAIWGR01. Next base: position 5,215 of record CAIQPA010000345.1, on the reverse strand, counting down.
TGCGCGCCGTCGTTGAGCACCGAGATTTCGTAGATGAGGCGGAGTTCAGGGCGGGCAAAGGGGCCGCTGCCGGCGGAGAGCGTGGGGATGACGGCCGCCTTCAAGATGGCCGGCACCAGGAAGGTGTCGGTGCGGGGCGACAGGCCGTTGGAACGGTGGCCCTGGTAGGAGAGTTCGAAGGCCTGCTTGTAGCCGCCCGCGACCCGGTAGGAGGGACGCAGCGAGATGGTGCCTTCGTAGTAGTCGTCGCCATCGTAGTTGACCGTGTCGGCATCCGAGAACCAGTCCACATAGGCGCCAGCGATGAGGTCGAAGCGGCCTGCGCCAAAGCCTGCGCTCATGGCGACGCGGGTGGAGCTTGTGTCGGTCACCGAGCCATCCTGCGCGAGCCCGCTCGTAGGCGTAGCGAGTTCGCCCAGCGCAGCAATTCCGGTCGCGTGCCGCAGGAAGAGGTTGGCGAAGCCGCGCTCGCCAAAGCCCCAGACGGCGGCCTCCACGCCAAGCGTCGTACCGAGCTCGCTCGGCATGAGCTGGCGGACCTTCTCCACATCTTCCGCGACGCCCTCGCCGAGCCTGTGGACCTCGCCGTAGCCGACCAGTTTGCCCGAGAGTCCTCCGACCTCCACCGGCTGCTCTGCGCGGAGTGAGCCGATGAGCCGGACGCGGTCCATGAGGATGACAGGGTCGGTGCCGAACTCGGGGTCGGGGACCAGGATCTCCTGGTACTGGTAGGCGTTCTTGACCTGGTTGAGGCCGAGGTGGCCGCTGATGCGGGTCTTGCCAGCCGCGCCCCAGGCCGCTCCCGCGCCGACCGTGTTGAGGTTGTCGAGCGGCCAGAAGTCGAGGAGGTAGATGTCGTCGCCGCGGAGCATGCGGGAGCCGACCCAGACAGAGAGGTCGTCGACGCCAAGATCGCGCCCCTCCACGAAGGCATTCCGGAGGGCAATCTTGCCGTCGAAGTCGCCGTCGGAGTGGAACATGGCGTCGGAGACGGCGAGCGTGGTGACGATGCGGAAGCGGCCAAACTCCGGCTCCGCGGTATGGTAGGAGAGGTCGAGTTCGAGGTAGGGCTGCTCCTCGAGGCGGGGCGGATGTGCGACCACGGCGAGCTGTTTGCCCGAGCCCCCTGCCCCGTCGGAGCTGGCCGTCACGCGGCCGTAGGAGCCGAAGACAAAGCCCGTCGGAGCTGCGGGTGTCTCCGCTTTTGCCTCAGCGGGAGGCAGCTCCTCCGCTCGGAGGCGCGGCGCGCTGAGCGCGAGGACGAGGATAAGGGGGGCGAAAAATGGCTTCATGGGGCCTGAGGCGGGGAACGGACTGCCTTCGCGGTTAGAGCATCCCTGCGGTCACCGCTAGAGGAGGTCGTCACAACAGCGGAAGCCCACACTGTCCTGCGCGAGCGTCGGATTGACCGTCGCGTCGGCAGAGGTGCACTTGAGGTTGTTCTGCACGTCGTTGAAGGCGCCGCCACGCACGCGACGGTCGGCGCTCCACTCTTCGACGTTGCCGGACATGTCGAACAGGCCGTCCTGGCTCAGGCACCCGGAGAAGAGACCCGTTGCCACCGGCCCGGAGGTGGGCGGCGCGTTGATGCCGTGGCAGGTGGTCGGCGCGTAGAGCTGCGCGTAGGGGTAGAGGCGGGTCTCGGCGCCCTGACAGGCGGCGACCCACTCGCCATCGGAGCAGAGCCGCTTGCCGACGGCGGCGCAGGCGTCGCCGGCTGCGGCGAAGGTGGCTCCTTTCCACGGCTGAACGCCGGCGCGGGAGGTGGCCAGCGAGCTGTCGCTGCCCACCGCATCGGCGGTCGCGTCCTGGCGCGAGGCCTCGTGGAGGTCGACACAGAAGGCGGTGGCACCGGCCCGCTCGATGCGCGCCATGCCAGGCTGGCAGCCGTTGCAGAAGATGCCGTTGTCTGCAGCCCCATCGCAGTCGTTGTCGAGGCCGTCGCAGACCTCGTCAGAGGGCACACAGGGTGGCTCGGTGTCTGCGGTGGTGTCGGCGGCGGAGCCATCCGACTCGGTGGTGTCGGAGGTGTCGCCGGAGCCGCTGTCAACGGTCGTATCTGCGGTGTCGCCACCAAGGTCGGGGCGGTCGGAGGTGTCTTCCGTGGTGCCGGTATCCTGGACGAGCAGCCCGTCGGGATCGGCGACACAACGGGCAACGGTAAGGTCACAGCCAAACCCGACTGGGCAGTTGGCGGCGGTCTCACAGCTGATGTCCTCATTGAAATCGATGGTGCAGCCGGCGCCGACCGAGGTCAGCGCAGCGAGCTGCAGCAGCGTCAGGAGGACCGCCTTCATGGTCAACGGCCGGTGGGTGCGGGGGAAAGCGCAGGGGGCCCCGAGACGGGCGTCGAGGGGTTGGCGATCACGAAGAAGTAGAAGAGCAGCGATGCCACGACGAGCGCGCCGAAGGCGATGGCGACCCGTACCCAGCGCTTGCGCTGAATCTGTCCGAAGTCCTCGTCGGGCGAGAAGGGCAGATCGTCCACGACGGAGAGGTCGCTGATGGTACGGAACTGGGCGGGCACCTGGGCGGCGCGGTCGGCGTAGACCGTGGCGGCCTCGCGGGTGTTGCGCGGGCTCGATTGGTCGGCCTCGAGCGGCGAGGCAAAGGCGTCCCAGTATTCGGCAGCCGGCGCAGCTGCAGGCTCGGGCGCAGCCTCCGGTGTGGGCACGGCGGGCGCGGCGCCGGAGAGCTGCGGGTCGCGGCTACGGGCCTTCCGAAGCGCGGAGAGCTTCAACGTGGCGCCGGCCGAAATGAGGTCCGACTCGATCAACGAGAGCAGGTTGGCGGCGTTGTCCTGCACGGCAAGCACCGAGATGACATCGGTCTCGAGACCCGGGTTGGGGACCTCGTGCACATAGAGAGAGACAAACCACTCCATGGCGTCGGCGTTGTTGCGGTCCCGCTTGAGACCTTCGGCAAGGACGATGGCAGCGTTCACAATCTCGCCCTTGCCATGGAGGAGGCGGGCGCGTTCGAGGTAGGTCATAGGGTCACTCTTCTACGAGGTGGAGCGTCGCCTTGCCGGCGGCCTCCACCCACTGGGTCACATGTTCGATGGCAGGGTTGACGCCCGCGATGGCGCGGGCCTCGTTGGCGGCCGCCAGCGGCGCAAGCAGAGAGGCAGGTTCGCGCTTGGCGAGGTCGGCGACCGAGGAGACACCGGCGGCGATCAGGAGCTGGCTCGCCTTGGGGCCGACGCCCTCGAGCTGCAAAAACTCCAGCTGTCGCGCGAGGGCCAACGTCTCGACGGCGTTGAGTTCGAGCATGGGGAGCATCGCGGTTCGCAGAGACGGCGTCAGCAGCGCCTCCAGCAGGCCGCGCGTGTTGGTCACGCCCGACTCCGCCAGCCGCACCTGCGCCACGCCGGAGACCAGCGAGACGTCGGACAAGAGGTAGTCCGACGCGGACGCCGGAGCAGCCAACGCTGGGACGAGCAGGAGAGCGAGCAGCAGGCTCCGCATCGGGTTCACTTGGAGAGCGGTACGAACGACGGGATGAAGTAGCTGATTCCTACCATGCCGACGACATGGTTGGAGAAGGTCTCGTCGGGGCTCTGCTTCTCGGACTGCACGTCGGCAGCCGTGTAGAGGTAGTCGGTCGCACGGATGTGGAAGGCCACCTGATCGGTGTAGAAGAAGCGGAGCGAGATGCCGACGGTCGGGCCGAACTTGAAGCCGGCGAGCTCTTCGCTGTCGGAGGTGCGCAGGGCGCCTCCAAGGCCGAGGTGGGTCGAGATGTCGTAGCGGACCACGCGGCGGTCCACCCAGTTCAGCTTTCCGATCCAGGGGACATACTGCACCTCGACGGCGGCCGAGAGCGCGGAGTGACCGAAGCTCGCGTCGACGGTCGGGTCCGCATTGAAGTTCTCCGTCACGCTTGTGTCGAAGAAGGCAGGCGCGATATCGAGCTGCAGGCCGGCACCGAGCGTATCGTTGATGTAGTAGCGGGCGCCGAGACCGACGAGGGCCCCACGCTCGTAGACCTCGCCTGCCGTCGTCCCGAGGGCGCCGGTGAGCTCAAGCCGCTCGTTGCGGAGCAGCTTCTGGCGACGGATGGCAGCACCCTCGTCCATGAGCGCCGACTGCGCAAAGGCCGTGGCACCCACAAGCATGGTGGCCGAGAAGAAGAGGACTTTGGTGAGGATGGAGCGCATGGGTTACTCCGCTCCCGGCGTGGGCTGAGGGGTGAGGAAGATGCCGACGCCGAGGCCGAGCGAGAGCGTCTGCACGAAGGCAGGCTCTCCAGAGGCGATGTCGCGGTACTGCAGCCGGTCGCGCAGGTTGAGGTCGAGACCGATGTAGCGGTTGAGGAAGATGCGTGCGCCCGTGCCGAGGTCGATGGCCGGCGTCGTCTCGCCATAGGCATGCACCGCGCCTACGCCGGCGGAGGTGTAGACATCGTAGTAGCCGATGTAGTGGTCGAACAGCGACACCTTGCCGTAGGAGGGGGCGTAGGAGTAGCCCGCCGCCGCATACCAATCGAGCGGCGCGACGTCGGAGACCACCTTGAGCGCGTCGGCCGAGCTGTCGTAGGCCGCGGTCGTTCCGCCGAGGCCGGGACCCAGGTCGAACTGCTCCCAGCGGAGCGAAAAGGCATGACGCTCGCTCGAGAAGTAGGTGAGCGCGGCGCCCAGCTCAAACTGCATCAGCAGCGGGTCGCTGACCGTCGTACCGGTCTCCGGCGCGAGCCAGAACCGGCCCTGCTTGAGAACCGGCTTGTCTTGAATGACCGAGATGGGGGCCTTCCGAAGATCGCCGGCCTCTGCAGAGGAGACCAGCAGCATCGTGAGACCCGCAACCATCACGCTTAGGCTGAGTTTACGCATCCATTCCTCGCAAAGATGGGGCTGAACCCGGAGCAGCGAACTGACACCACACCGCACGAACAACCCGCGGCGTGAGTTCTACCACGCTACCGCCGAGAGGGGCAAGCAATCCGGGCCAACTTAGAAAAGCGCTTCCACGAATTCCGAGACCTCGAAGGCCCGGAGGTCTTCGACCGCCTCGCCGATGCCGATGAAGTAGATGGGCACCTTCACCTCGTCGGTGATGCCAAGCACCGCGCCGCCCTTCGCCGTGCCGTCCAGCTTCGTCAGCACGAGGCCTGTCAGCGGCGCGACCTCGGAGAAGAGCTTGGCCTGCTGGATGGCGTTCTGTCCCGTGTTGGCATCGAGCACCAGCACCGTCTCGTGCGGCGCGCCGGCGATGGC
>CAIQPA010000344.1 GCA_903873545.1 uncultured delta proteobacterium | reverse complement strand
GGGCTGGTTTGGCGCGGGCGAGCCGCCGCTGACCGGCCAGGGCCACGGCGGCTTTGCCCCCGATGGCGGACGCGCTGCGATCCTCACCGGCCCGCGCGGAAGCGTCATCGCTGCCCTCCGGCGCCTCAACCTCGAGGACTGGTTCGACGTCGAAGAGACCACCCGGACCATCGCCTCGCTGGAACAGACCTACCTCCGCAACGTGCTGCCCGTCGTCCCCATGGACGACAAGGCCATCGAGGGCTTCGTTGCCTCGGTCATCTCGCTCCTCCTGCCCCACATCGGTGCCGTCGAGCTCGGAAAGTCGCAGTCGAGCGGCACGCCCCGCGCCCGCATCACCGAGGTCGGCAAGGCCATGCTCGGCATCCCCTCGACCGCCGAAGAGCCCTCGGGCAAGGGCGCGATCCTGGTCGAGCCCACCTTCGAGATCACCTGCTTCCTCGACCTTGCCTCGCTCCAGCTCCTCTATGACCTCTCCCGCTTCGCGGAGATCATCAAGACGAGCGAGCGGGTGGTGCGTTACCGGCTCACGGGCGAGTCGGTCCAGTGGGGCTACGCCAAGGGCTACAACGCCGACAGCATCTTCAAGTCGCTGACCCGTTACTCCAGCCAGCCCGTGCCGCCGGCCGTCAAGTTCGCGCTCCAGGACTGGGAGCGGCTCCATCGCCGCGTCACCGTCTTCCTGCACGGCGACCTGGTGGCGGCAACCGGCAAAGCAGACCCCGAGGTCGTCCAGTCGGGCGTCATCTTCGCGGTCGACAACCGCGACCATGCCGACCGCATCGATGCCATCCACACCTTTGTGCTCGGCGCCTACTCCGAGGGCGTCGACAAGGCGCTCACGGCCTTCAAGCCCCGCGTCATCGACTACAACGGCCCCGTTGTTCCCTCGCTGATCTGGGCCGAGGCCGACCGGCTCCGCGCACCCAACGGCGCAACCGACCTTCGCATCCTCTCCACGCTGCAGTCTGTGGCGGTCCACGAGGACGACGACCAGTACCGGCTCGACATCAAGAAGGTGAACGCGGTCTTTGGCGATGACGACGGCTACGCCTCCCTCATCGACTTCCTCCGCAACTCGATGGCGAGCGGTTTCACCCCCGAGCGGGAGCTCCACCTGAAGAAGGCGCTCGGCCAGCCCGCAAAGGCGAAGGTCGAGACCATGGAGGTGCTCACACTGCTGTCGGCCGAAGATGGCGACCGCGTTGCGCGCATCGCCGACCTGCAGCCCTTTATCGTGACGCGCCTCGGACCGTCGGCCTTCCGCGTCGTGCCGGGCACCATCACCAAGATGGTGACCGTGCTGACCAAGCTGGGCGTTCAGACCGCCAAGTAGCCGGCGCGCCGCCTACTGCGGGCGGGTCGGATAGGGGTTATCGCCATAGCCTTCGGCGCCCACCGACGTGGCGGGCGGGGAGCCCCTCCGCGCGCAGGCCAGCACGGCCGGCTCGCGGTGCCAGCGGCAGACGCCCTCGATGCAGCCGCAGCCCTTGCCGTCGAGCGCAGAGAGACAGTCGCCGACGTCAGAGGGGGCACAGAGCGGCGTCTCGTTGGCGGGCGCACAGGTGGCACCGCCGCAGGCCTCCGTGACGCAGTCGGCGTCGGTGGCGCACTGGCCCACCTCGTAGGCCACAACCAGCGTCCGATCGGGGAGCTGGCGATAGGGGTCAGACTCGGCGCTGCCCTCGAAGGGGCGCGAGGAGAAGCCGTTCACGAGCGGCTTCTGATTGAGCTGGCAGCCGGCGATGAGAGGCAGCCAGATCACCAGCGCAAGCGCGTGACCGCGTTTTGACCTCGTCAGGGCCCACTGATAGCACGCTCGGACCATCTTACCGCTCCACGAAGCAGACTGCCCGACGCATGACCGAGCCCGTCCCCCATACCGCAAACGGCAGGCGAAAGCGACGGGCTGCGCTGGCCTTGCTGCTGCTCTCTGCGGCAGCGGTGGCCTGGTGGCTGCTCCGGCCGCGAGACGAGCTCGGCGAGCGGATGGCGCGACAGCTCGAGCAGTATGCTGCGGCCAAGGGCATCCCGCTGTCGCTCGAACGGGTCGACTCTGCGCTGCTGCTCGGAGAGGGAGACCTGTCGGGGCTGACGCTGGGCCCGGTGCGGCTGCCGAGCACACCCTACGAGGTGACGGCGAAGGTGAAGCGGGCCCATGTCCGCCTCGAGCCGGCCGGGCTGATTCGCGGTCTGGTGGACCTCCGCGAGATCGTTCTCTCCGGGGTGGAGGTGAGCGTGACGCAGGCCCCCGCACCTGCAGCCGAGCGGCCGCGTGGGGTGGTGACCACGAAGGCTGCTGCGAAAGCGGAGCCGCGGGGCGGAGCGGCGCCGACGCTGCGGCTTGATGGCCTGACAGTCCGGCTCGACGATGCAACCTGGCGCTTCGATGCGCTGCTGCCCACGGCGGAGCAGAAGACGACGCGGTCGGGGAAGGTGACTTTCGCCCAGTTCACGGGGCCGGCGACAGGCGCGGGACAGCCGGGTTGGCAGGGTCGTGTTCGCATCGAAGACAGCGACGGCTGGGCGGCCGACGGCAACCTGGCGCAGAGCGATGCAGAGGCGACGCGGCTTGTGGGCTCGCTCTTCGCGCCCGGGCAGAATCGACCGCTGATGCAGCTCTCGACCGGGCTTGCGCGCACGGAAGGTGGCGTGGCGCTCGATGGGGTGCGTTGGCTGCTGCAGTCGTCCAAGGAGGAGCCCGAGGCTTGGGCGACGGTCGCCTCGATGACGGCCTCCTGCGAGCGGTCGGTCTGCACCGTAGCTGTGCGCGAAGTGGAGCTGGTGGCAGAGGGTCGCGGTCACATGCGGATGCGCGAAGCGCGGGTGCACCGGAGCGGCGGAGATCTGGATGGCCTGCTCCGCTGGGGGACGGCCGAGCGCGGTATCGACCTGCAGGCGAGCTGGCTGGCGAAGGGCGACTTCACGGCGAAGTTGTCGGCGCTGCAGGCAGACCCGTCAGACTTCTTCTCGCGCGACACCGGGGCGCTGCGCTGCCCGCCAGCCATCGTCGACGGCGCCCGGAAGCCGGGCTGTGGAGCAGACAACTGGATCCGCGCGCTGCCCATCGGAGGCACCGTCAACGGCACGCTGAAGGTGCTCGGCAACCGCGATGGCGCAGAGGCAGATGGCGCGGGTTCGCTGACGGAGGGCAGGCTCGCTTGGAAGAGCCTGGCGGCGAAGCCCATCGAGAAGCTCGACGGGCGGCTCAAGCTGGCCGGAGGATGGAGCTGGCGCGACCACAAGTTCTGGCTCGAGGAGGCGACGGTGACGACGGGCGCCGCGGTGGTGGTGGTAAAGGGCTTCGGCGACCTCCCCGGCAAGGGTGCAACCGGCGAGCTCAGCATGCACATGGAGCCCGTGGCCGTGACTGCGCTGCGCGACTCGCTGCCGCCCGGGATGATGCCCTGGCTCGAGGGGGCGACCATGTCGGGCAGGGTGGGGTTTGAGGCCTTGATGCGGCTCGACGCTGCCTCGCCCGGGCTCGCAGCGAGCCAGTTTGAGCTCCTACAGGAGGAGCTGACGCTCTCGGATCTGGCGGGCATCAGCATGCCGCTCTTTGCAGAGGGCCAGATCGTCTCCCTGCCCCGTCCTGCGGGCAGCGCCTTTCCCGCGTTGCGCGAAGGCAGTTGGGTGGCGCTTCGTCGGCTCCCGCGGCATGTGGCGCGGACGATCCTCGCAGCGGAGGATGACGGCTTCTTCAACCACCGCGGCTTTGACTGGCGCGGCATCCAGCGGGCGATGGCAAAGGACTACGCTGCGGGCGCCTTTGTGGCGGGCGGCAGCACCATCACGCAGCAGGTGGCGAAGAACCTCTTTCTCTCGTCGGAGCGGTCGATCTCGCGCAAGCTGCAGGAGATGCTGCTGACCTACCTGCTCGAGAACCAGCTGACGAAAGAAGAGGTGCTCGAGGTCTATCTCAACACAGCCCGTTTCGGCCGCTCCGTGGTGGGCGTGGAGGCGGCGGCGCGCCACTACTTCGGCCATCCCGCAGCAGCGATGACGCAGGCGGAGTCGCTCGCGCTTGCGGTGGTGCTTCCGGCCCCTGCGCGGTTCGGCGAGCAGCTGGAGAAGCGGGCCTTTGACGAGTCGCGCATGGAGAAGTTGGAGCACATCGTTGCCAACCTCGAGCGGGATGGCTCGATCAGCGACCGCGATGCGGCCTACCTCCGCGGCATCATCGAGCGGCAGCAGTTCTCGCGGCAGGTCGCGGCAACGCCCGAACCGGTGAGCCAGCGCGAAGTGAAGAGCAACGCACTGCCATAGAGGCATGAGGTAACGCGCTGCGCCTTGAAGGTCGGGGCGCGCGGGGATAAGCGGCGTCGCACAGCAGTCAACAGCAAGCAGCGAAGGAGCGATTATGCGCATCGGGGTTCCCAAAGAGGTGAAGGTTCATGAGTACCGCGTGGGCCTGGTGCCCGGCGGCGCGCAGGTGCTGGTGCGTGACGGCCACACGGTCTTTGTGCAGGCGGGCGCCGGCCTGGGCTGCGGCATCACCGACGAGGCCTACGTGGCCGTCGGCTGCACCATGCTCCAGACGGCCGATGAGGTCTGGGCCGCGGCCGAGATGATCATCAAGGTGAAGGAGCCTTTGGCCGAAGAGTATGGCCGGATTCAGCGCAAGCAGACCATCTACACCTACTTCCATCTTGCGGCGGTTCCCGAGCTCGCGCCGGTGCTGCTGGAGAAGGAGGTGACGGCGATCGCCTACGAGACCATCCAGCTCCCCGACGGCAGCCTGCCGCTGCTGCAGCCTATGAGCGAAGTGGCGGGCCGGATGTCGATCCAGGTGGGCGCTCGCTGCCTCGAGAAGGAGTTTGGCGGCCGCGGCGTGTTGCTCGGCGGCGTGCCGGGCGTTCCGCAGGCCAAGGTGGTGATTGTGGGCGGCGGCACCGTGGGCACAGAGGCCGCGAAGGTGGCGGTCGGCATGGGCGCCCGGGTGACGGTTCTCGATGTGAACGTGAACCGGCTGCGCTACCTCGATGACATCTTCCAGAACCGGCTCCAGACCGTCTACTCCAACCCGCAGACGCTGCTCGAAGAGGTGTCGGCAGCCGACCTGGTCATCGGCTCGGTGCTGATCCCCGGCGCGCGCGCCCCCAAGCTGGTGAGCGAGGCGGTCATCCGTCAGATGCTGCCCGGCTCGGTGGTGGTGGATGTGGCGGTGGACCAGGGCGGCTGCTTTGAGACCTGCCGGCCGACGACCCACAGCAACCCGACCTACACGGTCCACGGTGTGGTCCACTACTGCGTCACCAACATGCCGGGCGCAGTCGCCCGGACGAGCACCTATGCGCTCACCAACGTCACGATCCGCTACGCGCGGGCGCTGGCAGGCAAGGGGCCGGAGGAGGCTGCTCGCACCGACAAGGCGCTGGCGCTCGGCTTCAACACCTTCGGCGGTCATGTGACCTACGAGGCCGTCGCGCGCGACCTTGAGCTGGGTTACCGCTCGCTCGAGAGCCTGCTCCACTGAGGGCGCTGCTGCCCTCGGAAACAATCGTCCTGCCCGTTGGAATGAAGCAGAAGAGGATCTAGGTTCTCACCCTCCGAGGGCCGGTCGTTCCGGTCTTGTCCCGTCGAGGAGTTCGCGATGTTCGGACGCTCCAAGCCCAATCCCATTGATGCCGTCTTCCGCAAGGAGGCGATGGTCCACGCGCCCGCCCTCTTCGGCGCGGCGGTCCGCTTCACCCGCTCCTCGGCCGATGCCGAAGACCTGGTGCAGGAGACGATGCTGAAGGCCTACACGCACTTCCACCGGTATGAGCCGGGAACCAACTGCCGTGCCTGGCTCTTCAAGATCCTGACCAACACCTTCATCAACCGGTTCCGGTCCAAGCAGCGCGAGCCGATCTTGCTGGGCGACAGCGAAGAGGGTGCCTCGCTCATCGAGAACATCGCGGCCTCGCAGGCTTCGTCGGAGCTCGACGGCCGCTCGACGGACGACGACACGCTGCAAGAGCTCTTCGGCGACGAGGTGAGCCGTTCGCTGCTCCGCCTCCCGCTCGACTTCCGCATCGCGGTCATGCTCTGCGACGTCTACGATTTCTCCTACAAGGAGTGCGCCGACATCATGGAGTGCCCGATTGGCACGGTGATGAGCCGGCTCTACCGCGGGCGCCGCCTGCTGCGCGGCATGCTTGCAGGCTACGCGCTCGAGACGGGGGCCATCCGCGACCTCGACGATGCGACTGTCTCACAGATCGAGAGCGATACCGACAACACCGTCAACCTCGCCGCCTGGCGGCGAGCGCACGGTTAGGAGCTGGTCGTGGACTGCAAGGCCTTCACAGAACACCTCGAGTTCTACCTCGACCGCGAACTGGGCGAACCGGAGCGGACCGAGGTTCAGGAGCACGCGCTGGCCTGCTCCAGCTGCGGCGCCGTGATGTCGAGGCAGCGAGAGTTCCGCGGTCGGCTGCGCAGTTCGGGCAACCATGCCATGCTCCCGACCGCGATGGCCGCGCGGCTCGAGGCCTCGCTGATGAAGCAGCAGCCGGTTGGCACTGCGGCGAAACCTTCGCGGAACTATCGCCCCTACCTGTTGGCTGCGGCCGCGTTGCTTCTGGCCTCCGCGGCACTCCGCGTGGCGCTGCGCGAAGACGCCTCCGTGCCGGAGAGCAGCCTCGCGTCGCGGGGAATTCGGGACTGGGTGGCGCCGCAGCGCAGCAACGGCGACCCGCTGGTTGTGCAATCTGCCGCATGGCACCAGCGCAACGTCCCTGTGGAGGTGACCGGTCCCAACCAGGCCTCGGTGGAGAACTGGTTCTCGGGCAAAGTAGACTTCCCGCTCCACATGCCGCGACTCGGACGGGGCGCCACGCTGCTCGGCGGCCGGATGACGACCGTGGCCAACCGGCCCGCAGCGCTGCTCTTCTATGATGTCGACGGCACGAAGCTGTCGGTGCTGGTAACAGACGAGGCAGCAGACGAACGTGGCACGCCGCTGCGCGTAGGCAAGAAGCGGTCGCTCTACCTCGACAACACCACGACGCCCTTCGCGGTCGCCACGGAGCGCCGCGACGGCCTCACCTACGCCTACACGAGCAACCTGCCGAGCGAGGATCTCGTCCGGCTCGTTACCTCGGACTAGGGCGTGGTGGGCGCTGCGGGGAGCGGCGTCTCGGTCCAGGCGAGGTCATGGATCTCGTGACGCCGAAAGCGTCCATGACCGGCGGGGAGCCTGCCCTCTGCGCTTGCGCGCCACTGCAGGTTGAGTTGGGGGATAAGCCCCGCATCGAGGTCGGCAGAGAGGTGGCCTGCGCCGGTTAGCAAGGCGGTTGAGGCCTCGTCTGCAACCGACACTGCGACGGAGCCCGAGGGCAGCAGATCGAGTTCCGTGAGGCCTGCGGCGGCGCTCCCCGCGGTGCGGACAACGAGACGAGCCCGAGACTCGGGCGGCAGGCCGAGCTGGCGCGCAACGCCGCGCACCCGGGTGTAGCCGCCATCGTCGCCCAGGCGTCCCTCGAACCACCAGGCAGACCACTCGGGCAGGAGCCAGAAGGGGGGCGTGATGGCGCCCTTGAGGCCGGTGCAGCTCCAGCTTTCGTCTCCTTCGCATCGCCAGTGGTCGCCTGCGAGTGGGAGTGCGGGGAGGCGGGTGCGGGGGGTTGCGCCGGGCTGATTGACGGTGCGGAAGAGCAGGTCGTAGCGGCGCACTCCGCGGCGCGAGCCCGACAGGAGGGTGATTTCGACCTCGACCTCGAAGGAGTCGGTCCAACGGGTCGCGCTCTCGACCTCGCCACGGACGACAGCGGCATCGGTGGTGAGGCTGTAGGTGAGCTTTCGGAGCCAGCGGTTGCCGGGCGACAGGCGGGGGATGAGCCGGAGTATGGGCGATGACAGCGCGGGTGCCGCAGTTGGCTCAGCAGAGCCATCGGCGTCAGGCTCGGGGGCGCCCTCATCGTCGGCGCCTGCGGGGGCTTGCGCGGGAAGGTCAGACTGGGCCGCGAGCGGCTGTGCGAAGAGCAGCAGCAGCGCGGTGAGAAGGGGTCTGAGCGAGGAGCCGGTTGACATGATGGAGGGGCTAGCAGATGGGGCTGTCGCAGCGCTAGGCTTGGCGTGAGACATTGCGCCGTTCGACACGACTTCGTAACAATGTGGCGATAAGGCGCGGATGTACCGACTTGGTACACCGCCCGGATGGCGGTCACTCTTCAGCCCCGTGAAGCACATGAGCGAGAAGATTCTCATCGTGGATGACGAGTCAGACCTGTTGAAACTCCTCGATTTCAGC